>JBCBSO010000288.1:0-5716 GCA_039819205.1 Actinomycetota bacterium | reverse complement strand
GGCGCAACGCCTCGGTACTGGCCTTCTGGAGCTTTCTGTCGATCTTTCCCGCACTGCTCGCGGCGACAACGATCCTCGGCTTCGTGCTGCAGAACAATGAGCAGCTGCAGGAAGACATCGTGGAGGGCGCACTCTCGGAGATCCCGGTGCTCGGCCAACAGCTCGCCGACGACCCGACATCGCTATCGGGCAATGTATGGGCGTTGATCATCGGCCTCGGCGGCGCGCTGTGGTCGGCGACGCGCGCCTTCGTCGGCCTCCAGAGTTCGCTCGACGACACCTGGGAGATCGACATCGACGACCGCGCCAAGTTGCCCGCACAGCGCGGTAAGGCACTCGCGGGCATCGTGTTGCTCGGCGCCGCGCAAGCCGCCGCCATCGTGTTGACCACCCTCGTCAATCGAGCCGGGCTGCCCGGTTCCGGCCGCATCCTGCTGACGATCGGCGCCGTGGCGATCAACATCGCGGTGATCGCGTTGCTCTACCGATTCATGACGTCGGCCTCTCCGACGTGGCGTGACGTGGCGCCGGGCGCCGTTGTTGCCGGCGTCGCATACAGCGTGCTGCAGCACTTTGGCGCCACGATCGTGAACGAGATCGCCGACGGCGCCGGCGAGACCTACGGCACGTTCGCCCTCGTCCTGGGGATCGTCACGTGGTTGGGCTTCGTGGCGATCGCCACGATCATGTCGGCTGAACTCAACGCGGCGATCGTCCGCCGGCGGACAGACTGAACGATGGCGACGGCGGCACGGCGCGTGGGGCTACTCGGCGGCATGAGCTGGGAAAGCTCGGTCGAGTACGAACGGATGATCAACCAAGGTGTGCGCGCCCACCTCGGTGGCACGCACTCGGCCGATCTGGTGGTCCGCAGTTACGACTTCGCCGAGATCGAAGCGCTGCAGGTCGATGAGCGCTGGGACGACATGGCCGCGTTGCTCGCCGCGGATGCCCGCACGCTCGAAGACGCTGGCGCCGAAGTAATTGCGTTGTGCACCAACACGATGCACCGCGTGGCCGACAGCATCGAAGCGGCGCTCGACGGCGCAGAGTTCGTGCACATCGCTGACGCCACGGCGGCCGCAGTCGTTGCGGCCGAAGTCGAGCACGTTGGCCTCATCGGCACGCGCTACACGATGGAGCTCGACTTCTACCGGAACCGACTCGAACGCGCCGGTCTGCAGGTGACCGTGCCCGACGAGCCCGACCGCACGATGATCCACGACACGATCTACAACGAGCTCGTGCGCGGCGTGATCGACGGCGGCAGTCGCCGCCAGGTCACCGAGGCGATCGACCGACTGGAGCGACGAGGGGCGCGCGGCGTGATCGCCGGGTGCACCGAGATCGAACTGCTCGTCGGTCCGGACGACGTCGACCTCGCGTACTTCCCCACCACGGCGCTGCACGCTGAGGCGATTGTCGCGCGCTGCCTGGCGTGATCGAGGCGACGGACGGCGCACGGCGCTGTTGCTCTGGTTGCTGTCAGCCGGCGATGAGCACGGCGACGGGGAGGGCCACCACCAGGGCCGGCAACCCAACGCGCACACCCACTGCGGAGTAGCGCCGTGCGCTGACCTCGACACCGACGCGTCGGGCGGTGTCGCGCCATAACAACCCCGAGAGTGCGCCGGTGAGCACAAACAACGGTCCGATGTTGACGCCGATCAACAACGGCCACACCTGCTCGGTCGAGGTCACCGCAGACGCGCCCGCCAGCACCGCGGGCACGTTGTTGACGAGATCGGACGAGAGGACGCCAAATCCGCCGACGAGCAGTCCGCCAACGAAACCGTTGCGCTCGAAGAACCACTCGATCGGCAGATGCGGCACCGCAGCCACGACGAGCACCGCCAGTCCGGCAACGATGGCGACCGCTTCGATCGGGACGGTCTCCACCGGCAGGCGACGAGCGTGTGCCGCCGCCCACAGAGCGGCGGCAGCGGCGACAACCCACGGCGGCACACCGATCAGTTCGCCCACGGTGAACCCAACCAGCACGAACACGACGATCGGCGCGCCCCGGACGAGCGCTCGGTCGACACCCCGCTCGACCCCGCGACCGTCGCCGCGCGTGACAGTTGCACCGCCCGTAGGTGGTCCCGGCACAGCGCGAAACGTCCACCGGTACGCGACGAACCCGATCGTGCACGCGAGCGCGGTCGGGATGACCATCACCGACACGAAGTCCTCCACACCGAGGTCGAATTGCGACGCCACAATCAGGTTGGTGAGGTTCGATACGGGCAGCAGTCCCGACGCCAGCCCGGCCAGCAACGCCGGCTGGAACACGAGCAGCTCCGGCGACATCTGATTGCGAAGGGCCACGCGGGCGTAGAGCGGGGTGAGCAAGACAACGGCCGCGTCGAGGTTGAACACGATCACGACGAGCGTGGCGAGCACCCATAGCTGGACGACAAGGTGTCGTCCTCCGTCCACACGTTCAGCCAGGGCGGCGAAGAAGCCGAGCTCGTCGAGCGCCACCGCGAGCGGAACAGCGAACACCAGGAACAGCAGCGCAGGGGCGAGATCGACGAGGGCGTCCCACGCGTCGTCGACATCGATCGCCGTCGTCACCACCCCAAGCAGAGCCGCGACGACCGGTCCGACCCAGCGTGGAAGCCCGAACGGCCGCCCGAGCATCGCCGCACAGCCGACGGCAAGCAGGGCGACCTGGAGCACGACGGGTCGACGGAGCTACGAACGCGGCGTCAGCTCGGTGGCGATCACGCTCGACGCCTCAAGCGTCTTGTGTACGGGACATTTGTCGGCGATCTCCAACAAGCGCGTCCGTTGATCGTCGGTGAGCTCATCGCCCTCGACCGCGATGCGACGGGCGAACCGGTCGATCATCCCTTTGCGCGCCTCGAACCGGCCGGCGTTGGCCTCGTCGGTGCACTCGATGCAGTCGTTGGCGTGCACCTTGCCGTGTTCCACCTCCACCGTGACCCGGTCGAGCGGCAGCTGCTTGCGATCGGCGTACATCCGCAACGTCATCGAGGTACAGGCACCAAGCGCGGCGCCAAGGAAGTCGTACGGCGATGGTCCGGCGTCGAATCCGCCGATCGACTCGGGTTCGTCGGCGAGCATGCGGTGAGCCCCCACCACGACATGGTTGAGGAACGGGCCCTGCGTCGTCTCGGCCACGACAACTTGGGCCGACGGGCGAGGCGACGGCGCGAGGTCGCGCTGGTCGAGCACGTAGCGGCGTCCAAAGGCGGAGATCACGGTGGCCGCATAGGCCGCGTCGTGCGGGTCGAACAGCAGGTGGTCGGCGCCGTCGAGGGCGATGAAGCTCTTCGGGTGGCGGGCCGCTTCGAAGATCATGGCGGCGTTCTCGATGCCAACGGTGTTGTCGGTCGGCGAGTGGAGCACCAGCAGCGCACGCCGGGACGACGAGAAGTCGTCGAGCACCACGGCATCGCGCACGTCGTCGAGGAACTGCTTGCGGATGCGGAACGAGCGGCCCGCCAGCTCGACATCGGCTTCACCGGCGGATTCGATCTCGTCGATCGAACAGTGGAACGACTTCGTGACGTGCTCCGGATCGGCCGGTGCGCCGATGGTGACGACGGCGCGCACCTCGTCGACCCGGCTGGCAACCGCCAACACCGCCGCACCACCGAGGGAGTGGCCGATCAACAACTGCGGTGCCTGATGGTGCTCACGGAGCCACGCCGTGGCGGCTAACAGGTCGTCGGTGTTCGACGTGAAGTTGGTGTTGGCGAACTCACCATCGCTCGCCCCGAGCCCCGTGAAGTCGAACCGCAGCACCGCGTACCCCTGATCGGTGAGCCCGGCGGCGATACGCGATGCGGCCTTGATGTCTTTGCTGCAGGTGAAGCAATGAGCGAACAGGGCGTAGGCCAGCGGCGGACCGGCCGGCAGGTCGAGGCGGGCGGCCAGGTCGTGGCCCTGGCTACCGGGAAAGGTGATGCGTTGAATCCGTGCCGTCACCGCGTGGACCGTACCCGCACGCCGTGTCGCCTCGGCACCGTGGTCGCACCCGGCCCGAACAAGGGAGCAGCAACGGAGTTGTCACAGAACCGCTCCGACGCCTGTTGTAACGTGCGCGTGGATGCTCGCTGCCACCTCGGCGATCGGTCCCACCCTCGCGCTGATCCTTGGCGCCGGGATGCTCGCCCAGTGGTTGGCGTGGCGTACGCAGATCCCCTCGATCATCGCCCTGCTCGTCGCCGGGTTGATCCTCGGGCCCGGTCTTGGGCTGGTCGATCCCGACGAGCTGCTCGGCGGCACGCTGTTCCCCCTGGTCTCGCTCGCCGTCGCGCTGATCCTGTTCGAGGGCGGACTCGACCTTCGTCCGCGCGAATTGCGATCGACCGGCACCGTAGTGCGCCGGCTGATCTCGATCGGCGCGCTCGTCACGTGTGTGGTCGCCTGGTACTCGGCACGCGAGATCTTCGACATCAGCAACCAGGCCGCGATCGTTCTCGGCGCAGTGCTCGTAGTGACCGGCCCGACGGTGGTCGGACCGCTACTGCGATTCGTGCGGCCCGCGGGACGCACCGGGCCGATTCTGCGCGCCGAGGGAGTACTGATCGATCCTGTCGGCGCAACGGCCGCGCTGGTGGCGTTCGAGATCGTGATCACCGACGAGACCAACGAGGCGATCTCGACGATCGCCGGTGTGGTCGCGCTGACCCTGGTGGCCGGCATCGGCATCGGGCTGGCCGCAGCGTTCGTGCTCGACTTGGCGTTGCGCCGTTTCTTGATCCCGGACCAGTTAGCGATTCCGATCACCTTGGCGTTCGTGATCGGCGCGTTCGTCGCCACGAACGAGATCCAAGAAGAAGCGGGTCTGCTCACCGTGACGGTGCTCGGCATGTACCTCGCCCGGCGGGAGAGTTCGACAATTCGTCAGGTGCTCGAATTCAACGAGAGCCTGCGAACGCTGCTCATCTCGGTGCTGTTCATCTTGCTGGCGGCACGCATCGACGCCGACGCGCTCGGCGATGTCGCGCTTCCGGCGCTTGGCTTTCTCGCCGTCTTGGTGCTCGTCGCTCGCCCCCTCACGGTGCTCGTGTCGACAATTCGCACCGATCTCAGCTGGCGCGAGCGGGTGTTCCTCACCACCCTCGCGCCGCGCGGCATCGTCGCCGCCGCGGTGTCGGCGATCTTCGCGCTGCGGCTCGAAGACGCCAACGTTGCCGACGCCGACAAGATCGTGCCGATCGTGTTCCTCGTGATCATCGGCACGATCATCGTGTACGGCTTCCTGGCCGCGCCGGCGGCACGTGCGTTGGGCCTTGCCGAGGCCCACGCCGACGGACTGATGATCGCCGGCGCCCATGCCACCGCGCGTGGGCTGGCAGTGCAACTCCAAGAACGCGGCGTCAAGACGCTGCTCGTCGACACCGACCCGTACAACGTGTCGCGGGCGATCGCGGCCGGGCTCACGGCCAAACGGATGAACGTGCTCGCCGAGGATGCGATCAATGACCTCGACCTGCGCGGCATTGGCCGGCTGCTGGCGTTCACCTCGAACGACGAGGTCAACGCACTGGCCACGGCCCGCTACGCCCGCGTGTTCGGGCGCCGCGAGGTGTTTCAGCTCACGCCGACCCGTCGTCGCAGCGGCGACACCGCGGTGCCAGATGAGTACCTCGGCCGGCTCGTCGGGATCGACACGTTGAGCTTCGGCACGATCGACGAGCACAGCCGTCAGGGGTGGCGCGTGCGCGGCGGCGCAGCGGGC
>JBCBSO010000287.1:0-5741 GCA_039819205.1 Actinomycetota bacterium | reverse complement strand
GCTTGCGGCACTGCTGTGGTGGCGCGCACTGCGCGGCGGCGATGAACAGATCGCCATCATCGATTCGCTCGTCCCGCGCCTCGTCGCCGCCGCGCTGGCCGTGGCGATCATCCTGCTGGCGATCCGCGTCGGACGTCATCTCGTGCGCCGCGAGCTAACGCACACCGACGCCGGCATCACCGCCACCGAACGGTGGCTGGCGGTCCGCCAGCGTTTGGTCGAGGCCGACTTCGGACGGATGGCGCCGAGCGCGATCGAAGCGGGTGATCGCCGGCTGGCCTATGCCGCAGCGATGTGCCTGGCCGACGGGGCCGCCGTGGAGCTCCCGTTGGCGCGCGAGGACGCACGCCGGGCGTGGAGTTCTGTTGGTGGCCGAGCCCGGCTGGTGCGCGTCAAGTACCCGCTGCGACCCGGTTACGGCCTGTCGCCGTACACCGCACTGTTTGGGGGGCTGGTCGGCACGCTCATTGCGCTGCGCGCCCGCCGCTACTTCGACGACGTGGCCCGTCAGGAGGCCTGGGGATCGTTGTACGACCGGTTCCCCGACCAGGACTGGCTGATTGCCGACGTCTTCACGGGGCTGACAGCGCTGGCCTACATCGCCATCGTCGCCGGCTTGTGGCTGGCGCTGGCGGGCGCCGCCGATCTGTTCGGCAAGGTCGAACGCACCGGCGTGATCCTGCGCACCCGACGTCCTGCCGAGATCTCACCGATGCCGCGGCCACTCCGCCGGCTGGTCGAACGCGACCGTTACAGCGTGTTCGTGGCGGTCGACGATGGCACGAGTGACACGGTGACCGCATGGCGATCGACCGAACGCACCGCGGTACCTCAGGGGGCGATGGCCGTCCTGTCGGCGAGTCTGGTACTCGGCCACGTACGCAAGTCGGATCCAGTCGGCCACCGGTTGATCGACGACCTGTAACGAGCGGTCAGCTGGCGCGGTCGGCGTTGCGCCGAATCTCCTCGATCATCTCCGTCCAGCGGCTGGGCGGCAGGTCGTGGCCCATCTCGGGGTACATCACCAAACGCGAGCCGGGAACCGCGGCGGCGGTCGCGACACCACCGCTCGGCTTGACCAACAGATCGAGCATCCCGTGAATCACGAGCGTCGGCGCCGTCACACCGCCGAGGCCGGCAGTGCGATCTGGACTCGCCATGATCGCTGCTGTTTGCCGTTCGGTACCTACCGGCCGGAAGCTGCGCTTCAGACTGAGCGTGGCGCGCTCGCGTGTGGCGTCGGCATCGAACTCGGTTCCGGAGATGTTCTCGAAGATCGCCACCGACCGCTCAATGCCCTCGTCGACCGTGACCGCCGGCTTCATCCGCGCCAACTTGGCCATCATCTTCTTGGCAATGAGGCCGTTCTTGCCGTCACCGGTGTTCGACATGATCGATGTCAGCGAGCGAACGCGCTGCGGATGCTCGATGGCGATCGTCTGGCTGATCATTCCCCCCATCGACATGCCGACCACGTGGGCCGATTCGATCTCGAGCGCGTCGAGCAAACCGACAGCGTCGGCGGCCATGTCGCTCAACAGGTACTCGGCCGACGGCGGCCGCTTGGCGAGGCCGCCGAGAACGGCTTGCACCTGACCCGGCGGTTGCCAGTCGAACTCGGTGCTCAGACCCTGGTCGCGGTTGTCGAACGTGATCACCGTGAACCCGGCGCCGGCGAGTTGGGCGACGAAGTCGGGATGCCAGTCGGTGAGCTGGCCACCGAGCCCCATCACCAGCAGGAGCGGTTCACCGTCTCCGGTGACCTCGTACTCGATCGTGATTCCATTGGCGTCCACGGCAGGCATGGCAGCAGACGCTACTGCTCAGTCCGACCGCCGCTGTAACGGCACCCTCCAGAAGCCCGCCTTCAGGTACTCACCTTCCGGGAACGTGACCGGATGGTCGGTGTCGTGTCCCGTGCGAACGATCTCCCGTCCGCCCCGCTCGGTGACCAGCGGCGCAACGATGTCGAAGAACTGTGTGCGACCGATGCGCGACGAACACGAGGCCAGCATCAGCACACCGTCGGCGGCAGTGACGTCGAGCGCCAGTTTGGCCAGACGGGCGTAGGCGCGCTCGGCGCGTTGGATGTCGGCGGCGCGCTGGGCGAACGATGGCGGATCGACGACGACCACGTCGAAGCGGCGTCCGGCACGGCGCAGGCGGCGAAGTGCATCAAAGGCATCGTCGACCTCGATCGTGTGCTCGACCGGTCCCGCCGCGTTGCGCGCCACGTTGCGTTTGGCGACCGCCAAGGTCGGGGCGGACGCGTCGATCGAGTGCACGGCGACGGCGCCGCCCGCCGCCGCATGTGCGCTGAAGCCACCGGTCGCGGCGAACACGTCGAGCACCGCAGCACCCTGGGCGAGCGTTCCGATCCGTCGACGATTGGCTCGTTGGTCGAGGAAGTATCCGGTCTTTTGGCCGTGAACGACGTCCGCCTCCAGATCCAGGCCCCATTCGCTGAAGTGGACGGTCGGGTCGGGAAGGTCACCCACGGCCACCGCGCCGTCCGATGGCCCGGCGGTGACCTGGCGAGCGCGCCGGAGCACCACCGTGGAGGCAGCCGTCACATCGCTCAGCGCACCGATCATCGTGTCGAGCCATGGAACCCACGCGGCGCTGTAGATCTTGACCACCAGCACGTCGGCGTACCGGTCGATCACCAGGCCCGGCAAGCCGTCGTTCTCACCGCTGACGAGACGCACGCCCGGACCGGGCCCCGTCGGCGCCGCCCGCGTCAGCGCAGCGACGAGCGACCCTCGACGAGCAGCTGCGGCCGCCAGCTGCGTATGGAACCACGCAGCATCGATCGGTGTCGGCTCGCCGTGGTGCAAGATGCGAACAGCGATCGGCGAGTCGGGTTCGAAGAGCCCGACAGCAGCAAACCGTCGCCGATCGTCGAACACCACGGCGAGATCACCGGCGTGTCCGGCGGGGTCGACCGACCGGATCGAGCGATCGAACACCCAGGGGTGCCCGGCACGAATCCGTCGTAAGGCGTCCGGTGTGACGCGCACGGCAACTCGCCGCGGTGGCGATGTGATCGACGGCATGCAGCCAGGATGCCGGATCCGCGGTGGTCGAGCGCTACAACACTGACATGAGCGAGCACGCACCACACCGAGTCCCCGCTGCCGATGCACTGTCGGTCGCCAGCCTCTTCGGGGTCGCCGGCAAGACCGTCCTTGTCACCGGCGGGTCGCGCGGGATCGGCGAGATGATCGCGGCGGGGTTCCTGGCGAACGGGGCCAAGGTGTACATCTCGTCGCGCAAGGCCGACGTGTGCGACGCCACTGCCGCCCGGCTCTCCGCGGAGTTCGGCGGCGAGTGTGTGTCGCTTCCGGCAAACCTCGCAGATCTCGCCGGTGTCGAAGCACTCGCTGCGGCGCTCTCCGAACGCGAATCGACGCTGGACATCCTCGTCAACAACGCGGGCGTGTCGTGGGGCGCGTCGCTCGAGGAGTTCCCCGAAGGCGGCTGGACGAAGGTCATGGACACCAACGTCAAGGGTGTGTTCTTTCTCACGCAGCGACTGCTCCCGCTCCTGGAGGCCGCCGGCTCCGACGCGTCGCCGTCGCGGGTGATCAACATCGGGTCGATCGACGGGATCCGCACGCCCGTGTTCGACACCTGGTCGTATGGCCCGTCCAAGGCCGCAGTTCACGCGCTCACCCGGCAGATGGGCGTGAAGCTCGCCCCGCGCAACGTCCTCGTCAACGCGATCGCCCCCGGTCCCTTCCCGACGTGGATGCTGTCCACGGGCGTGGGCACCGGCGGCGATGTTGAGAACACCGATTGGGATGCCGTGGGCAGCACCAATCCCACCGGACGCGTCGGCACGCCCCAGGACATCGTCGGGCTGACGATCTACCTGTCGTCACGAGCCGGTCAGTTCACCGTGGGCGAGACCATCACCTGCGACGGCGGGTCCGCCTACTCGTAACCAGCGCACGTCGCGGCGGGCGCGCGGGTTCTCAACGACGTAGTGGCCCGGGTGATCTAACTTTGCGGCCGTGAGTGACATCTCCCGCATCGCGATCAGCACCGGCGGCGGTGACGCCCCTGGCCTCAACGCGGTCATCCGCTCGGTCACCTTGGCGGCGATCCGCCGCGGCTGGGAGGTACTCGGCATACGCGACGGGTTCCACGGGCTCCTGCTTCCCGACGACTACCCCGACGGCGGTGTCATCCGTCTCGATCGCGACGACGTCCGTGGCATCTCGCACCTCGGCGGAACCATCATCGGGTCGACCAACAAGGGCAACCCGACTGCGTTTCCCGTGCAGTCGAACGACGGCGCGTGGGAGGAGGTCGACCGCACCCATGAACTGATCGGGCTGTTCAAAGAACACGGCATCGACGCACTGGTCACCGTTGGCGGCGACGGCTCACTGACCATCGGTAACCACCTCCACCGCCACGGCATGCGCGTGATCGGCGTGCCGAAAACGATCGACAACGACCTCGACAAGACCACGGCCACCTTCGGCTTCGACACCGCGGTCAACTTTGCCACCGAGTGCATCGACCGCTTGTTCACCACCGCCACCTCACACGGTCGTGTGATCGTCGTCGAGGTGATGGGTCGCTACGCCGGATGGATTGCACTCCACGCGGGCATGGCCGCTGGTGCGCACTCGATTCTCATTCCCGAGATTCCCTACGAGCTGGAGAAAGTCGCCGAGACCATCCGCGAGCGCGAGTCGCGTGGGGCGAAGTACTCGATCGTCGTGGTGGCCGAAGGGGCGATGTCGGTCGGCGGCGACGTGTCGACCACCGGCAAGGCGGTGGGCCAAGCGGTACGCCTGGGCGGCGTCGGCGCCAAGGTAGCCGCCGGGCTCGAAGCGCTCACCGGGCGCGAATCACGCACCATCGTGCTCGGCCATCTACTCCGCGGCGGACCGCCGACCGCGCTCGACCGGCTACTTGGCATGCGCTTTGGCGCTGGCGCCGTGCGCGCCCTCGACGAGGGCCACGACGGGGTCATGGTCGCCCTGCAGCCGCCGAACGTGATCTATGTACCGTTGGCCGAGGCCACGGCAACGATGAAGACGGTGCCACCGGAGAGCGACACGATGCTCACCGCCCGCGACCTCGGCATCAACTTCGGCGACTGAGACCGCTACGACGCCGACGCACCACGCGTCGCGTACGGCCACGGAACGTTGCGTGCCGGCACGCTCGACCGCCGGGTGAACGACAGTCGACTGGCCAGCTCGTCGAACACGGGCCCGCCCTCGTCGGCGAGATTGGTCGCCTCGATCGGGTCGACATCGAGGTCGTACAGCTCCCATTGGTCGGCGAGCGGCGTGTGCCGGTAGGTCTCGGTGCCATCGTCGAGCACCGACGCCAGATGGCGCACGCCGGGTTCGGTCCATGTCGCTGGATCGTCGAACGTGCGCACCAGTTTGTACAGGTGGCTGTCGATTCCCGACCGGGCCACGATGCCCTCGAAGTTGGCACCTACGTCGGCGGGTACGTGGATCATCAATTCGGGCGGCGGATGTTCGCCTTGCCCCGTCGCTCGAGCCACCGCCGACGCGCCGGTGTCGCCCTCACAGATGTTGTCGCGGGTAAGGATGTACACCGCACGATCCTGGTCGGCCGCGTCGCCGTCGACCACGCCGAGCTGGCTCGTCCCGGGAAGTGGGTGCACCTCGGTGAACGTCGTGGCCAGCTCAGCCGCCGCGCTCTGCTCATCGATGCCCGCCGCGGCGAGCAATGTGGGAACGATGTCG
>JBCBSO010000286.1:0-5746 GCA_039819205.1 Actinomycetota bacterium | reverse complement strand
GCGACGGCCCTGAACGTCGGTGACGCGACCACCATCAAGCTCACCGCTCTCACGATCTTCGACAGCGGCACCGTCCTGGCCTCGGCGTCCGGTGAGTACACCGTGCCGACCGCGGCTGTGTCGGACGACGCGACCTTCGGCAACCCGGGCAACACCCCGACGGTCGCCGCCGGTGGCAACGTCGCACCCTTCACGGTCAGCCTTGCCACGGCGATCGCGCTCAACGATGACATCCAGACGCAGCTCGACACCGCTGTCGCAGCCATCGGCTCGACCGTGCCGGGCTTCGGCATCGTTCAGGCTGTCGGCCTGGGCATCATCGTCGAGGACGCCCAGGGTACCCCTGGTCGTGACACCAACTTCAACGGCAACACCGTTGGCGGCCCCATCATGGAGGCCGATGCCACCACATCGACGTTCGACGCCGGCCAGCCCTTCGTCTTCGGCGCCTTCTCCGCCGGTGGCGGCGGTGCCGTCGATGAGCAGAACGTGCCGCAGTACGTCGATACCCCGACCAATCTGACCTCCGTCGTCATCGACGACGAGGCCACGCCGCGCGTCGCCGCGATCCTCGATCGCGTCTTCAGCAACGGCAACCCCGGTGGCGACACCACGAACGACATCAACCAGTTCGTGGAAGCCAGCAACAACGAGGACGACATCGAGATCGGCAACAGCACGTTCTCGACGCTCAAGTCCCCGACCATCTCCGTCGGTCCGACCATCCTGACCAGTGGCAACGTGGTGACCTGGACGTTCGTCGATGACGCTGAGAAGCCGACCTCGACGGACTCCTTCCGCTTCGCCAGTGACGACAGCGGCGCCCCCACGGGCTTTGATGACGCCAAGGACTTCCTGGGCAACCCGCTTGCCGATTCTCCCAACGACACCGGTGTCGGCATCGACCCGCAGACGCTGCTCATGCCGACCGGCGCTCGCTGGACCGCTTCGGACAAGTCCGCCGGCGGCACCGCGACGCTGACCGTTGACTTCAACGTCGTCGTCACCAACCCCGGTTCGGCCGACACCTATGACGTCATGCTCGAGGGCGAGGCTCTCGTCGCTGGTGGCTACGCCACCTTCGGCGCCCCGTCCATCGGCACCGACCAGATGAGCGTTGACATCCCCGTTGACTTCAGCGCCAACAACAGCGAGTTCGGCGTGGCCCCCAACGGCCGCGCTCTCGATGCCGATCCCCTCAGCGACCTTGAGGGCATCGGTGGCATGTTCCCGATCGACGTCACGCAGTCGGACTTCTTCGTGATGGTGCAGACCGACACGAACACCACCGACCCGCAGGACGCCCTCGAGACCGATCTCGATCTCGACGGCAACCCCTTCACCGACACCAACCCCGCTGCTGACGAGGTCGCTCCCGACCTCATCTTCGGCGCCACGGGCGACACCGACGGTGACGGCAACGTTGACACCATCTTCGGTGTCTTCGACGAGCGCATGACCAACGGCTCCGTGGACGGCGAGACCATCTTCGCCATCGACGGCACCAACGTCACCCAGCTCTCCGACATCGGCGATGACGGTTCGCTGCCGATGGCGGTCGCCCTTGACCTCGGTGGCGATCAGGAAGTCACGGTCACCGGAACTTCGCTGACCAGCATCGATCCGAACTTGCACACCGACGGCACCCCCGCTCTGGAGACCCAGAACACCATCGCCTTCGCGCTGGATGTGGCCTTCCTCGGCACCTTCGTGCCGAGCTCGGGCAACACCGGCAACTTCCGCGTCGAGTACGACGGCCCCAACGGCAACATCACCGATGCCTCTGGCAACCCGTTCCTTCCCGCCGGCTCGCCCTTCGTCGAGGTCGTGAACACCGACCGCGCTGCTCCGGCACACCTGGGCAGCAACTTCTTCACGGGTGACAACCAGACCGGTGGCAGCGACGCGCAGTTCGCCGCGGAGCAGGACGGCACGATCGGCGATCAGGCCGACAACGACCGCGCCTCACTGTTCTTCTCCGAGGATGTCTTCGGCACGCCCGATCCGGACTTCATCACCGCCGACGGTGATGGCTTCGGCAACGGCGCCACCAGCAGCACCTCGGACAACACCGTCTCGGTCGTCAACGATGACAACGTCATCGACTACGGCCCGGATTCGGTTGTCTCGCTGCTCGGCGGCAACGGCATCACCGACGGCACCGGCAACGAGGCCACTTCGGCTGGTGTTGCCGCCGTCAACTGCGTGGCTCCGTACGTCCCGCTGCAGCAGGGTCCGATCGATTCGGCCTTCCTGGTTGACTCCGACAACGACGACAACGCCGACAGCGTCTTCGTCCAGTTCACCGTCGCTGTCACCCAGGCCGACCTCGAGTCTGATGGCAGCCAGTTCAACATCGTCGCTGGTGCCGCTGGCGCCACGATCGATGCGGCTGACACCACCACCGGCACCGACGGCCCGGTCGTCGTGCTGACCCTTGGCGGTACCTCCGTCCCGATGAGCTCGACCATCACGATCGAGTTCGATGCCTCCGTCGCCGACTCGCTCAGCGCTGTCGCCACGGGCAAGGCCATCGACGACGCCGTGACCACCGAGAACCAGTTCGACGCCCAGGAGATCTCGACGCCTGGCGCCGACGCCACGCAGGATCCCGCGATCCAGTTCTTCCGCGGCACGATCACCGACCTGGACGGCGTCTCGCCGGCCCCGCTCGGTACCCGCATCCGTGCCTATGTCGCCATTCCCACCGTCAGCGGTGTGACCTGGCGTCACAACAACCACACGGCTGAGTACAACATCGCGTCGTCTCAGTTCGCGTCCAACTCCTCGCTCTTCGAGTCGAGCCTCGAGGCCTGGACGAACTTCGTCCTCGGCATTGAGGATCGCGTCTACCTGCACCGCGATGAGGACAACACGCAGTTCTGGTCCAACATCAAGTTCCAGAGCGGCATCATCGTGGGCGACTCGATTGAGTGCACCCTGACGGGTAACAACCTCAACAAC
This sequence comes from Actinomycetota bacterium, assembly GCA_039819205.1. Classification (GTDB taxonomy): domain Bacteria; phylum Actinomycetota; class Acidimicrobiia; order Acidimicrobiales; family Ilumatobacteraceae; genus JABSQH01. Next base: position 2,782 of record JBCBSO010000286.1, on the reverse strand, counting down.
CTGTCGTTCCGCGGCACGGGCGAGTCCTCGTCCGACCGCGTCGATCAGGGCTCCTTCACCATCACCTGGGACTTCGCCCGCTCGTCGGGTGGCTCCCTCGAGAACTTCTACCTCAACGGCTACAGCTTCGGCGGCTCGCCGATCTGCTCTGAGGCCCTCGTGACCACCGCCGACGGTGGCTTCGAGATCGCCGTCAGTGCTCCGACGGCCGACTTCGGCAACGGCGAGGGCTTCCTCGACGGTGTTGACAACCCGATCGTCTTCGTGGTTGAGCGTGTGGACGGCTCCTTCTACGCCGTCTCCGGTCTGCTGAGCTCGGCGACCACCAACGATCACGACGACGACGGCGACATCGGCGACAACATCGTCTTCGATCCGTCCGTGCTCCGTCAGGAGTCCGACGGAACCCGTCCTGACTTCGACATCGTCAACTTCAACCTGGCCAACGTCACTGGCGAGACCATCGGCAGCGGCTGGAACTTCGTGCCCTTCGCTGGTGCCGGTGGCTATGCCACGGCGACCAACCGCATCCCGACGCTGCCCTCGGGCGTCACCACCGACAACGTCCAGACCGATGGTGTTGACTTCGCGTCGCCCCTCGATCAGTTCGTGTGGTGGGCCGACACCAACGGCAACGGCATCTGGGATGACGGCAACCCCAACTCGATCGTCATCGACGCCAACCGCGTCAACCACTTCGCCTTCAACCTCACCACCGGTGGCGTGAAGATCGGCGAGGGCATTGACAACATCGTCGGTGGCTACGCGTTCGCGTTCTTCAACAATGCCGGCGCTCAGCTCGGTGTCCAGGGTCACGGTGCTCCGCTGTCCCAGGACTCGATCTTCGCTGACAACCCGATCACGGGCGGCAACCGCAACGCCACCCAGGGTTGGCTGCTCGTCAGCGTGACGCGTGACTTCGATACGCCCGAGGACTTCTTCGGTGCGTCCTTCAACCCCGACGCCGACTTCATCCTCCTCTTCCGTGGCGGCGACGTCGGCTACGTCGATGGCTTCGGCACCCCCGAGGCGAGCAACGTCAACGAGATCGAGGCGAACGAAGGCGCCATGGTCCACTACGACAACTGATCCTCCGGATCTGATTTGAATCCCTGCGGGGCCCTCATTCGAGGGCCCCGCTTTTCTTTTTGCGCTGTGCACTCGTATGGCTACGATGACAGAGGAAGGACTTGCCGCCATGCGAGCAGCATCACGCATCATTTTGGCCGTTGTGTTGTGTGTCTTCGCGCAGAGCGCCCACGCGCAGTTCGCCACGCCGCTGGAGTCCACGGTGCGGGAGCGCATCAGCGGTCTGTTCGTCATCACCGAGGGCGGTCCAACGCCGGCTGAGGGTGATCAGATCGGCGTCTTCTTCCAGGACAGCGTCATCGGCGTCTTCGACTTTACCAGCGACTCACTGGAGTACGTGGTCGATGTCTTTGGCGACTCTCCGACGACCGAGGACAACATCGAGGGCCCCATCACCGGGCAGCAGATCTCCTTCCGGTTCTACGACCAGAGCACCAACAACACCATCAACCTCGACGTCCTCAACGCGCAGGGCGAGGCATTCAACATCACCTTCCAGGGGCAGGAAGTGCCCTCCGAGATCATCAACACTTTCCCCGACCTGGCCGACGTGCTGATCCCGTCCCGCGTCTTCGACGTGCGGGCCGCCGGCACCAGTTCCGGCAACGGCGGTGACGGCAATGGGGGGGATGGCGGCGGAGGTGAGCCCACGCCCAGCGGCAACCCCGATGTCAACGCCGATGGCAACGTCAACGCACTCGACGCGGCGCTCGTGCTCCGCATCGTCGTGGGCTCGAGCAGCGTCACCAGCGCTGAGATCGGGCGGGCCGATGTCAATGGTGACGGAACAGTCTCCACGCAGGATGCCATTGCGATTCTCCGACTCTCGAACTGACGCGCGCGGCTTCAGTCTGCTCGAGCTCATTTTGGTCCTCGCGCTGGCGGGGCTCATCATGGGTGTCGTGGCCGTGTCTGTCGGGCGAACCTCGCCGCGGACTGTCGGGCGCGAGGTGGTGGACTTCCTCGCCATCGCCCGGGTGGAAGCGATGCGTGAGACGCGGGAGATCACCGTCAGCATCGAGCAGGACGGGCAAACGCTGGTGGCCCGCCGCCCCGGCATCGAGCGCTCCTGGTCGCTCCCGGGGGCCGTCCTGCAGGCAGATGTGGCGGCTGGAGCGCTGGACCTTGCGGCACCCACCGCGCCCACCGAAATGACCGTTCTTTCTGCTGATTTTCTGCCGGATGGCAGGACCGATGCGCGTCTCTGGGAATTCAACGAGGCGGACGGCGGCAGTAGAATCTTCTCGATCGAGTTCGACCCCGTCTCCGGCGCGCCTCGTTTGGTGGTGGAACGGGATGACTGAACAGGAGCTCAGAAGCATGCGTCAGGGACGCCGCGCGTTCAGCCTGCTCGAAATGCTGATCGTGGTCGCCATTCTCGGTCTGATCGCCACCCTCGTCTTCAGCCGTCTCGGCGGCACCTTTGGCGAGAGCAAGATCAAGGTCACACAGACAGCTCTCGCCAACGCAGCAGTCGCTGTGGAGCGATTCCAAATGGATGTCGGCCGCTATCCAAACGCGGAGGAGGGGCTGAGCGTTTTGCTGGAGAAGCCCGAGGATGCCTCCAACTGGAACGGACCGTACTTCAGCAAGCGCGTCCTGCCGCGAGATGGCTGGGATCGCGAAAGATCGCGTGGCCGTCCGCGTCATGGCCGGTAAAGCAGGCCCGGTCCCCGCAGCCCATGGCATAGAG
>JBCBSO010000285.1:0-5769 GCA_039819205.1 Actinomycetota bacterium | reverse complement strand
GACGACGATGGCCACGGCGATCACCAGCGGGAGCCGCCATGCGGCTGGAACGGTCATCGCCGCGAGCGCCGACGGTCAGCGCGGGCCGATGCCGCCGACCTTCTCGGCAGCAAGCACAGTGGTCTCGGGGATCGCTTCGAGGCGTTCACGCGGAATCGGATCGCCCGATACCTCCGAGTAGCCGTAGGTCCCGGCCTCAATGCGGGCCAACGCAGCATCGATCTCGCCGACCGTCTGACGCGATTGGCTCGACAGCACGCGATCGAGGTCGCGCTGGACAACCATGGTGTCGCCCTCGCCCCCTTCGTCATCGAACTGCACGTCGCCCATTTCGCCGTCTTCGATCAGGCTCGTTGCTTCGTCCTCGAGCCGTGTGGCCCGCGCCAGCTCGGCCGCGCGCCGCGCCAACAACTCCTCACGTTGCGCCTTCAAGAACTTCACGTCGAAGTCCTTGGTGTAGGAGATGCCGTCCTTGGTCGTTCCCCGAGGTGCGGGAATCTCGGGATGTCCACCCGATGCACCATTTGGTGCGGCCTTCTTGGCCGGCTTCTTCGGCGCGGCCGTCTTCTTGGCGGCCTGCTTGGGGGCCTTCTTCGACGCTGCCGGTTTGGCGGTCGCCTTCTTGGCCGCGGGTTTCGCCGCAGCTCGCTTGGCGGATGCCTTCGCCGCCGTCTTCTTGGCTTTCGACGTGCCGGCTGTCGACTTCTTGGCGGACGACGAGCTTTTCTTGGCGGACGACTTCTTCGACGTCTGCTTCTTGGCGGCGGACTTCTTGGGGGGCGACTTCTTCGACGAGCCAGACGTGCGCGATGAACCCGATGACTTCGCTGCGGCCACGAATTGCCTCCTTCCGGCTGGGGTGAGCGCCGGACTCTACCGGAGGAAGCTGGGCGAAACGAATACCGTCGATCGACTACGACACCGCGCGACGCTCGACGGCAACGTTCGGATCATCGGTGTCGGCGGCCTGGTCATCGGCCACGCCGACCAGGTCGACGGCCAACGTTTCTGACGCAATCAGGTCGCGGTGGGCCTCGAGCGCCTCGATCCACGTTTCGGCCCCCGACACCTCGACGGCGATCCGGTCGGATACGTCGAGTTGGGCGTCACGACGCGCCTGTTGGATCACGCGCACGAGATCGCGGGCCCGACCCTCACGTTCCAGATCGGGAGTGACGTCGATATCGAGCGCAACCACGCCGCCGCCGGAAGCGAGGCCGGAGCTGGCGACATCGTCACCCGCCACCATCTCCAGACGGAATTCGCCCGGCTGCAGTTCGTGACCTCCGACCACCACTGTGTCGCCGTCGACGTGCCAGTCGCCGGCCTTGTGCGCCGCGACAACGGCTTGCATCTCGCGCCCGAGCCGCGGTCCGAGCACAGACGGCACGAGTTGCAACGTCTCGTGGGCCACAGAACCGACATCTGTCGTCAACTCGACCTCGTGCACGTTGACCTCGTCGGCGATCAGATCGCGGAACGGTGCGAGCCGTTCGGCGTCGGCGCTGGCCACGGTGAGCGACGACAACGGCAGCCGTACCCGCCGTTGATGCGTCTTGCGCACCGACAACGTGGCCGAACAGACGTCGCGCGCGAGATCCATCGACTCGACGAGGTCGTCGTCGGCCGGCAACTCATCGACGCTCGGCCAGTCGGTGAGGTGCACACTCCCCTCGCCGTGCAGTCCGAGATAGATCGACTCGGCGACGAGCGGCAACAGCGGGGCGACCGTGCGCACCAGCACGGACAACACGGTGTGCAGTGTGTCGATCGCGTCCGGGTCGCCGTCCCAGAATCGGGCGCGGCTGCGCCGCACATACCAGTTGGTGAGTACATCGAGATACTCACGCACGCTCTGACACGCGCCGAATAGGTCGAGGCCGTCCATTTCACCGGTGACGTCGATGACCAGCTCGCGTGTCTTGGCCAGCACATACCGGTCGAGCACGTCGGTGGAATCGGTGCGTAGCTGCGCGTCGTGCCCGGCGGCGTTGGCATACAGCGACAGGAAGTACCAGGTGTTCCACAGCGGCAGCAGCACTTGGCGCACCGTGTCGCGCATCCCGGTCTCGGTGACCATCCCGTCGGTGCCGCGCAGAATCGGCGACGACAGCAGCAACCACCGCATGGCGTCTGCGCCATGGGTATCGAACATCTCCTGGGGGTCGGGGTAGTTGTCGAGGCTCTTCGACATCTTCTGCCCGTCGTCGCCAAGGACGATGCCGTGACTGATGCAGTTGAGGAACGCCGGGCGGTCGAACAACGCGGTCGCCAGCACGTGCAACGTGTAGAACCAGCCGCGCGTTTGACCGATGTACTCGACGATGAAGTCGCCTGGAAAGTGGTGTTCGAACCACTCGGTGTTCTCGAAGGGGTAATGCACCTGGGCGAACGGCATCGATCCCGATTCAAACCAGCAATCGAGCACCTCGGGCACCCGACGCATCATCGACTCCCCGGTGGGGTCGTCGGGGTTCGGGCGCACGAGTTCGTCGACCATCGGCCGGTGCAGGTTGTCGGGACGCACGCCGAAGTCGGCTTCGATCTCGTCGAGGCTGCCGTACACGTCGACGCGCGGGTATGCCGGGTTGTCGCTTCGCCAGACGGGGATCGGCGAGCCCCAGAAACGGTTGCGGCTGATCGACCAGTCGCGGGCGCCCTCGAGCCACCGGCCAAATCGGCCGTCCCGCACGTTGTCGGGTACCCAGTTGATCTGCTGGTTGAGTTCGACCATGCGGTCGCGGACGTCGGTGACCTTGACGTACCAGCTCGGCAGGGCGCGGTAGATGATCGGAGTGTTCGTGCGCCAGCAGTGGGGGTAGTTGTGCTCGTAGGTGTCGTGGCGGAGCAGCCGACCGTCGGCCTTGAGCCAGCGGATGATCTCGGGGTTGGCGTCGAACACGTTCAGTCCGGCGAAGTCGGTGACCTCGTCGGTGAAACGACCCTGGTCGTCGACGGGCACGACCATGCCCATCCCGTTGTCCTCGCCGATCCGCTGGTCGTCCTCACCAAAGCCGGGGGCGCTGTGCACGATGCCGGTGCCTTCGTCTGTCGCGACGAAGTCGTCGCCGACCACCCGGAAGCCGTACAGATCCGGACGATCGGCGAAGTACTCAAACAGTGGCGCGTACGTCCGTCCCATCAGGTCGTGGCCGGTGACCACACCATGCTCGGTGGCCTCGCCGAGCTGCTGCTCGTAGGCCGCAACCGCGTCGGAGCCCAGCACGTAGTAGACCCCGTCGAGCTCCATGATCGAGTAGTCGAGCTCGGGCCCGACGATGAGGGCGAGGTTCGACGGCAACGTCCACGGCGTGGTCGTCCAGGCGAGCATCTTCATGGGTCCCGGGTCGCCCGGTTGCGGGTGGAGGTCGAAGGCGACGGTAATCGCCGGGTCCTGTCGCGGCCGCGTCGCATCGTCGAGGCGAATCTCGAAGTTCGACAGCGGTGTCTCAGCCCCCCATGAGTAGGGCATCACTCGGTTGGCCTCGTAGACGAGGCCCTTGTCCCAGAGCTGCTTGAACGCCCAGATCACCGACTCCATGTAGTCGAGATCCATCGTCTTGTAGTCGTTGTCGAAGTCGACCCAACGCGCCTGACGGGTGACGGTCTTTTCCCAGTCGTTGGTGTACTGCAGCACGCTCGTGCGGCAGGCGTCGTTGAATCGATCGATACCGAAGGCGGTGATCGCGGGGCGCCCAGAGATACCGAGCTCTTGTTCGGCCTTGACCTCGGCGGGCAGCCCATGGCAGTCCCAGCCGAAGCGTCGCTCGACGCGTCGGCCGCGCATCGTTTGGAACCGCGGGATGGCGTCCTTGACGAAGCCGGTCAGCAGATGGCCGTAGTGCGGGAGCCCGTTGGCGAACGGCGGGCCGTCGTAGAACACGAACTCGTTGTCGCCATTCGCCCCCGCTGGGCGCCGATCGATCGACGCTTGGAACGTGTCGTCTTTGGCCCAGCGCGCCAAAATGTCGTCTTCCAGACGAGGGAAGTCGGGGCGCGGATCGACATCGGGATAGGGCACGCGAGCATGCTACCGACGCGACCGCAGCGCATCGCCTGGGTTCACCAGGCGGGCCGGACCAACCGAGTGTTAGCGGTTCTTGTCGTCGTCGAAGGAGAAGGTGAACTCGTCGTCGCTGGCCGTGGTGGTCTCGTTGTCGCCGACGCCGAACACCGGCGTGTGGTCCAGCTGTTGGGTGGCGTCGTTCCCTGGTCCGTCCGCCATCGCCTGACCGGCCGCTGCAGCCGGTGTGCCGGCTGGTTCGTCGGCGTCGATCGGTGTGGCGACAACGTCGTCGGCCGTATCGGTCGCCTCGTCAGCTGATTCCTCGGCTGGATCGCGTAGGTCACGCGGATCGAAGGCCTCCGCTGTCGCCGCGCTGGTGTCGTCGTCGGCGGCTGACAACAGCGGTGGGCGCACGTCGCCGAGGCCGCCGGGTACCCGATCGGTGATGGCGATGAGCTCGTTGGCCGCATCGCGTAGACGGGTGCGCTGTTCCACCAGGAACTGCTCGAGATGGTTCACGTCGGATTCGAGGAAGTCGCGCCGAGCCATCAACGAATCGACCTCACCGGCGGCTGCGCTGCGCGCCTGCTCGCTCTCGCGTCGCGCCTCGTCGCGAGCCTCCTCGATGAGCGACGCCGCCATCTCACGCGTCGAGTCGATCGTCTTGGCGGACTCGGTCTCGGCATCGGAGCGCAGACGGCTGGCCTCACGCTCGGCATCGGCGATCGCGGCATCGGCGGTGCGCTGGGCGAGCAACAGCGTTCGACTGATCGAGTCGACCTGCTCGGCAGTCGGCTCGCTCGACGGTGCCGCGGCCGCTGGTGTCGGCTCAGTGGCTGAGACCGGGGCCGGTGACGCTGGCTCGGGCGAGTCGGCGCCGGCCTCGGTCAACTCCTGCACTCGAGCCACCGCGGCGCGCGCCCGTGCCTCCATCGCCGTCGCCTCGTTCTGCGCCCGCTGCAGCTCGTCGGCAACCTCGCCGAGGTACTCGCGAACCTGATCGGGGTCGAGGCCTTTCCGCACGGTGCGGAACTCCGCGGTGCGGATGCGCTGCGGGCTGATATCCATCGGTTCTCCGGTCGTCGTCGTGTGTCAGTCGTCGTACTCGTCGTAGCGCGGCTGGCGGGCCGCGAGCGGCTTGAGCAGGTACACCCCGGTGGCCACCTTCTCCATCGAACCGTCGAGGGCGTAACAGATGCCGCTGGCGAAGTCGATCAGACGGCGGGCCACCTCACGATCGGTGCCTTCGAGGTTCATGATCACCGGCTGGCCGTCTTTGAACTTGTCGGCGAGCTCCTGCGCCTGATCGAAGCGACGCGGGCGTACGGTCTGCGGTTCCATCGATCCTCCAGGGACACTGCGCAGTTGCGCCTGACCGCCGGCCGCCGGGGCTGGCTCGGCCGGACGGATGTGCACACCCGAGTCGTCGCGCGGCGCCTCGCTGCGCCCGTTGGGTCCATTGGCTGCCGGCCGACGACTCGCCGACGCATCGAAGTCGCGCGAAGGAAAGCTCGGGCGACCCGACACTGTGCGTACCGTGGGCTCACCTTCGGGCTCCCACCCGCGACCGCCGCGCTGATCGGGCTCGCGCGGGGCGCGCCCCCGACTGGGCTCCGGTTCGTCGTACGCGTCGTAGTCGTCGTAAGCGTCGTCGGGACCAAGACCGAGATAGTCCATCGTCCGCTTCCACAAAGACATGCAATCCTCCTGCGTGGGAGGCTAGTCGACACCCGTCGTGCACCCGCGGACGCGCCGCCGCGGCC
>JBCBSO010000284.1:0-5780 GCA_039819205.1 Actinomycetota bacterium | reverse complement strand
GCCGACGGGTTCGCCGTGACGAGCACCGGCTCCGCCGATCCGACGGCCAACGCGGCGATGGTTGCTGCGGCGCTCGGCCTCGGCCGCCAGCTGGCGGCAGCGGCGGGTGGCCAGGATCTCCGCCAGCTCGTGATCGATCACGACGGTGGATTGGTCTTTGTCTGGCCCGTGGGCGATCGCCGTGCAGTGTGTGTCTTCACCGACAACGACGTCGACCAGCGTGGACTGCGACGATTGGTGCGCGCCCACGGCGCGCGGCTGATGGAGTCGCCGTGACGCAGACCTTCAAGATCCTCGTCACCGGCCCGTTCGCCGCCGGTAAGACGTCGCTGATTCAGTCGGTGTCGCAAACCCGTGTGATCTCTACCGACGTGGCCACCACCAGCGATGAAGCAGCGGTGAAGTCGCACACCACCGTGGCCATGGACTTCGGCACGTTCGTACTCGACGAGGCCGAACCCGACGACCCGTCCGACGGTGAAGCCGAGCCGGTGCGCCTGCTCCTGTTCGGTACCCCGGGTCAGCAGCGATTCCGCTTCATGACCGACATCTTGAAGGCCGATGCCGATGTGGTCGCGTTTGTGATCGACGCAACCGCCGAGCACACCCACGCCGACGCTGGCGTCGAGTTGCGCGAGTTGTTGCGCGACCTCCACGTGCCGTGTGTCGTCGCCGTGAACCGTTGCGACGACCTCGAGACCGCCCGCCGGCTCGCTCGCGCGCTCGGTGCGCTCGACGGCGAGGCGGCGGTTCCCTGTCAATTGATCGACCCCGAGAGCGGCCGCGAGGTCGTGATCGAGATTCTCCTGACGTTGTTGGCGTCGATGGAGGCCCAACCCGAACCCGGTGTACCCGGGTTCGATCGAGCGGAGGTTGCGTGATGCAGCATCGAACCCAAGCGACCGTGGCGGACCCACCGCTCGGTGGCGCCCTGTCCACTGACTACCGGCCCGTCTGGCAGATCCTCGACGAGGCCCGCGCCCGCGGGTTCACCGGCGAGATCGTGATGCTGCTCGATCCGCAGGTGTTCGCCTACTTCGACAGCGGTGTGATCTACGTCGCTGAACGCGCCGACGAGGCGCCAATCGGCGAGCGGCTCATTGCGGCCGGTGTGGTCGACCGCAGCGACATCGACCACGGTGCCGTGCGCATCGGCGAGGTCGAGCATCTCGGCCGACTCTTCGAGCGCCGTCCCGACCTCGACCGCGATCGGGCGATCGTGGCCACCGAGCTGGCCACCGAGACCCTGGTGACCGAGCTGGCGGCTGCGGAGAACTGCTCGATTCGATTCACCGCATATCGCCACCACCCTGCCGGTCTCCATCGATGGTTTGCGGCACCGTTTGCGTCGCGCACGGAGTTCACGCCGTCGGTGGCAGCCGATCGTGGCGCGATCGACGATCTGTCGGCGCTGCCGCTCACGCCTGATGGGTCTGGCGGTCAGCTGTACATCGAGTGGGACGAGCCGATCCTCGGGCTCGAGGGTGACGTTGGCGGCACGTCGATCGAGATCGCCGACGGTGAACTCGCCGACGATCTACGCGCCGAGAACGACGACAACGGTGTTGCGCCAGTGTCGGAGCTCGACGATCAGGTCGCCGACCTCGACGAGTACCGCGTGCTCTACGACGATGTCGACGACGAGCCTCGCGGCGACTTCGAGGTCGACCTCGATCACTCGGCGCCCAGCGCCGTCGAGATCATCCCACTGCTCCCCGACGACCTCGACGAGGCCAGCGACGTGGTGACCCCGCCGCGTGAGCCAGTGGTCGACAACGCACGTGCCGAGGAGGCAGTTGCAAGCGACATCGACGAGGTCGACGACTGGGTGACGATTCCGGTCGATGTGCCCGGCGACGACGCACTCGTTGCGCCGACCGTCGAGACTGACGGCGCCGACTTCCGCGTGGCCGTGCCCAGTGTTGCCGACGATGCGGTCAGCAACGGCGCACCAGCCGATACCGCCAACGATGACGACGCAGTCGCCGATGCGGTTCGTCGGGCGATCACGGCGATCGAGGACGCCACCGTCGAATGGGACACCGACACTGCGTCGGACGGCGCCACCATCGCCGATGCACCGATCACCACCGAGGTGCCAGTGCAAGCACCAGCCGCACCCGTGACCGGCTCGCCATTTGCCCCGCCGACCCCCGACATGAGCGCCGAGGCGATGTACGCCCGCGTGGAGGCGGCCGCACCCGATGCCGAACGCACTTCGGCGCTTCGCCGCCTCATCGGCGGCATCCGGCGCAAGTAGCCGATTGGTGTAACGGTGGTGTCAGACACGCTGTAACGGGCAGGCTGTCACAGGGTGTCTGACACCACCGTTACACCAACACCACCGTTACACCCGCCGGGCGCGGAAGAAGCTGCGTAGCAACTCGCCCGACTCTTCGGCTAGCTCGCCGCGCATCACTTCGACCCGGTGGTTGAGCACCGTTCCGTCGAGCACTGAGAACACACTTCCGGCGGCGCCGGCCTTCGGGTCGGCAGCGGCAAACACCAAGTGTCCGAGCCGCGCGTTGACCATTGCGCCGGCACACATTGCGCACGGCTCGAGCGTGACGTACATCGTGCACTCGTCGAGCCGCCAGTTGCCGATCACCGCAGCGGCGTCGCGCATGGCCAGGATCTCGGCATGTGCCGTTGGATCGCCGGTGAGCTCGCGCTCGTTGTGGCGGCTGGCCAGCACCCGACCGTTGCGGAGCACCACGGCGCCGACGGGCACGTCGTGGTGGGCCAGCGCCGCCCGGGCCTCGTCGAGTGCATGGTGCATCGGCGTCGACGGGTGCGGGTTCATGATCGTGCTCAGTCGAGTGGCGGAGGGAGTGGGATTCGAACCCACGGAAGCTCTCACTTCACACGCTTTCCAAGCGTGCCGATTCGGCCGCTCTCGCATCCCTCCCGGAGGATCGCAGGCTAGCTCGGCTTCAGCCCATTCGATCCGCCCTGGCGGAACGTCCCGGCTGTGTTCGGCGGACGCGTTCGATAGTCTGCACAGTGCGGTGGGCGTGCCCGCCGAGTGAGGTGGCGACCGGGTCCTGTGCAACGGGCGCCCGTGAACCAGGTCAGGACCGGGAGGTAGCAGCCTTCAACGGCATCGTTCGTGTGCCGCAGACCGCCTGGTCGTCACCTCAGTCGGCGGGCCACTCGCTCGGCCTGCTCCACCAGCCCCGGCGAGCCGATCCGCTCCGCCACGGCGCTGAGCTCATCGGTCGGCCCCGACCAGCGCCAGCTGTCGACGTCGCCGACATCGATGTTCGTTTCCACGGTGGCGATCCGTCGAAAGAGCAACGCGTCGTCGAGATGTGCCTGCAGCGTTGCCGAGAGCTTCGCCGCACCGCGTAGCCCTGGCACGTCCCATTGGCCTGCTGCGGGCGGGATCTGTTCGAGATGTTCGTAGACGGCGAGCACCGCTGCGCTGCTCTTGGCGCCCCAGCCCGGGAGCCCGGGGAACCCGTCGGCGGTGTCGCCGACCAACCCGAGATAGTCGGGGATCGAGTCGGGCCCGATGCCGAACTTGGCGCGCACACCGTCCTCGTCGATGATCTCGCGCTTGCGGCGGTCGTACTGCACCACGCGCTCGCCGCGGACACACTGACCGAGGTCTTTGTCGGGCGTCACGATGAATACTCGCTCGACCCGTTCGTCGGCGTCGGCCACTGCGGCGGCGGCACCGAGTGCATCGTCGGCCTCGTACTCGACCATCGGCCACACGGTGAACCCGGCGGCGGCAAGCGCCTCCTCCATCACCGGGATCTGCTCGAGGATCTCGGGTTCCATCCCCTCTCCGGTTTTGTAACCCGCCCACAGCTCGTTGCGGAAGCTCTCGATCACGTGATCGGACGCGACGCCGACGTGGGTTGCGCCATCGGTGATCAAGGAGAGGGTCGACGACACGACCCCGGCCGCCGCGTCGAACGGGCCGCGATCAGCGTGGCGCGCCGCGGCGCCGAAGTGCTGGCGAAACAGCTCGTAGGTTCCGTCGACGAGGTGGACGTGCATCGGCCCACAGTAGGGCGGACGGCGGGGACGTTGGTCGGCTGCGTGCCGGGACGGTCAGGCGCCGGTGCTGCGCGTGTCAAGTGCGTCTCACCAATCCCTCAAGAAGTTGACGCAACCGTCCGATATCTCCTCTGCGGGCGAGGACCCTCGTGCCGCACCGCTTGACGCAGGACGAAGGACCTCTCATGACCGATCAGCTCGAGGAGATTCGCGCCGGCATCGTGTCGGCCGTCCAGACCGAGCTCGACCGGTTCAGCACCCAGGTCGCCGACCAGCTGCGCACCCTGCACGATCAGCTCAGCGCCGAGCGCTCCGCACGTGCCGAACTCGAGGCCAAGTTGGCCGAGATCGAGCGCAGCGACCGCGGGTCGGTCGATGTCGAACTCGTCGAGCAGCGTCTCCGTCGGGAGATCGACGATGTTGGCACGTCGGTGGCCAGCGTCGAGCGTCGCCAAGACGACGTCGACGGGCGTATCGATCGCGTCGTCGACGAGGTCAACGCTGGACTCGCCAGCTCCGTTGAGGCGGTCGCCCAGCCGATGGTGAAACAGATTGAGCATCGTCACGACGAACTGCGCAACGACGTCGACGGGCTCACGACCAACCTGCGCAAGTTCGACGACCAAGCCGCGCGCATGGTGGCCCACGTCAACGACGTGGTGCGCGCTACGGAAACAAAGCTCAACGAGGTGTCGACGACCGTCACGGCCGACATCGATGCCCGCACGTCAGCGCTTGCGACACGCCTCGACGAGGTGTCGGCGCAGGCGGCCCGTCATCATTCGGAAGTGTCGAACATCGTCGGCAGCCGCGTGGAAGCCGCCGAGGATCGGATCACTGATCGGCTCGTCACCACCGAGACGCGCATGAAAGAGGATGTCGGTCAACGCATCGCCGACATCGACGCCTATGTCGGCCGTGTCAGCGCTGGCCTCGATGACTCGGTCACCACGCTCAACGACCGCATCAACACCACCGAGGCTCGGTTCGACGCAGTCGACGAGACCATCCGCGCTGTTCAGGCGTCGATTGAGCAGGTCGACGCGGAGGCGATCGACGAGTTGAAGGAGCGCATCACCAGTGCGGCCGGCGAAGTCGAGCTGGTGCGCATCGAGGTCGACCGATTCAAGGGCACTGTCGAGGAGACGATCGACCACACCACGGTTCGCCTCACCGAATTGGAAACGCAGGTACAAGAGCACTACCTCGACGTGGAAACCGCCGTTCAGCTTGAGCGGCTTGAAGAGGTCGAGCGGGCGATGATTGCCCTCAATCCGGACCAGTTCGTGCGCAAGTCCGAACTCAACGGCGCCGCCGCGTCAGCAAACGGTTTCGCATCGCCGCCGCCCCCGCCCCCCACCACAACGAACGGCGCGACGCCCGCTCCGGCGTCCGCGAGCTGATCGACCCAGGAGACGTACGCAATGGGACTCCGCAAGTCAGCACCCGAACCAGCGATGGCCCCGCCGCCGCCCAATCCCGGTGGCGGCGGTGCAACCGCGCTCGCCGACCCACCGGTCGCTCCGGGGAGCGACGCTGCCGTGTCCGATGCCGGTCCCGCGGCGGCCGAGTGCGCGGCGGTCGGCGACACGCTGATCGCCGCGGGTTCGATCGCCGCCGACCGCTTCGCCGAGGCCACGGCCGAGGCCGGAGGCGACCTCCTCAAGCTGGGTCAGCTGTTGCTCAACCGCTACGGGCTCGCCCGTGCCGATCTCGCTCAGGCGGTGGCCGCTGCCTGCAGCGTCGACATTGCTGAGAGCAACATCGGCGAA
>JBCBSO010000283.1:0-5790 GCA_039819205.1 Actinomycetota bacterium | reverse complement strand
TTCGGTGCCGATCGTCGTGTCGTCGCCATGTCCGGGGAGCACGATCGTGTCGTCGGGGAACGTGAACAATCGGGACGTGATCGACTCGATGATCGTGTCGAAGTCGCCATCGTCGAAGTGTGTTGCACCAGGGCCGCCCGGAAACAGGGTGTCGCCGGTGAACAGCAGCGGGGTGCCGTCGATGTGGAACGAGATCGACCCGGGTGTATGGCCGGGATTGTGGATTGCGTGGAGCCGGAGTTTGCCGATCTCGATCACTTCGGTGTCGTCGAGAAATACGTCGTAGCCGACCTCATCGAGTTTGGGAGCGTCGGCCGCCGTGACGGCGACCTCGTAACCCGCTTCGCGCATCGCCGGCACCGCTTGGATGTGATCCCAGTGGCCGTGCGTCTCGAGCACGCGCCGCACATTCAGCCGCTGGCAAAGCTCGAGCAACTGCTCATGCTCGTTCGCCGCATCGAGCAACACCGCGTCGCCCGTGGCCGTGCACCGAACCACGAACACGTTGTTGTCGACCGGGCCGACCACCAACTTGTGTACCTCCAGGTCGGCGTTCGACCATTGCAACGTGTTCGTTGGCGCAGCCACCGAATCAGTCTGGCAGAGCGATCGTTGATCTAGCGTCGGTCTGTGGCCGTCGATTCCGGCGAGATTGCCGACGATCCCACTGCGGAGACACCGCTGCGTGAGCGCCGCACGCGCGGACGCGCCAAGGGACAGGGGGCAGGATGGGGGACCCTCGTCCGCAACGTCGTGCTCTTGGCGTTGGCGCTGCCCACTGCTGCGTTCGTGCTGATCATGATCGGCGAGCTCGTGCCCGATCGATTGGTCGCGGAGTCGTTGGCCGAGGCCGCGCTCGACGGTCAGCTCGACGCGGTCAACTACGAACCCGGACTGTTGGCACGACAAGTCGACGGGTTCACCGACTGCATCGGCCTCACGGTGGGATTGGGAGACGTCGCCGGGCGCAACCCGATCACGTCGGCAATCGCCGCGGAGACACTGTGGCAGTGCGAACTCGCGGTGCCCCAGCTCGAGGCGTGGATCACGGGCGAAGGTGCGCTCGAACGCGAGACCGACTACTTCCGCTACTGGCACGGCTACACCGCGTTCCTGCGGCCGTCGATCGCCTTCTTCGGCCTTCCAGCCACGCGCGTGTTGATAATGGTGGCGCTCGTCGGGGTGACGATCGGCCTCGGTCGATCGCTCGCTCGCACCCATGGCACCGCAACCGCCGCGCTGCTGCTCACCCCGTTCGTGCTGACGAGTGACTTTGTCGACCTGCCCTACGCCTTGCCCCATGCGTTCGGCGTGCTCGGCGGCCTCGCCACAGCATGGTTGGCCAACGCCGTGGTCAGTCGGGCCGTTCGACCATGGCCGGTGATCGCGGTCTCGGCGATCTCCGGTGGGGCCGTGGTCGTGCTCGATCTCTTGACCAGCGCGCCCGGCCTGTGGGCGTTGTGCACGTTCGTGGTCGCCGCCGCTGCGGCGCGGACTCGCACCGGCTCGCCGCTCGTTGGGCTGACCGTGCTCGCTGCGGCATCTTGGATCGCCAGTTATGCCTGGACGTGGGCCGCGAAGTGGTTGATCTCGATCCCGGTGTTCGGCTTCGAGCGCGTGCGCGACACGATCGACTACACGGTGAACAACCGCTTGAGCACGACGCCTGAGGGGTTCGATCTCGGGTTCGGCAACTCGTGGTCGCGCAACCTCGACGAGTGGACCGCACAGCCGCTGACGACGTTGGTGGTCGTCGGCGCCCTCATCGCCGTGGCTGCGGTGTGGTGGCACCGGCGGGGGGCTGGAGGCCTGGAGGCGCGACTCGTTGATCGCCTGATCGTCGGCTCCGCCGCACTCATCGTTCCGGTGTGGTTCGAACTGCTGCGTAACCACAGCCAGCTGCACAGCTGGTTCACGTATCGGTCGTTGCCGTTGGCGTTCGGCATCGTCATGGCGACGGCGGTGTTGCCGCTGCGCGCGTTCTCGCGCGAGAGCGGAGTCGATGACGACGCCGTCGACGCTGGCGCGGTCGATGGCACCGGAGTCGATGGGTCCGCGGTCGATGGGCCAGGAGTTGCCCCGTGACCAGTGACGCCGGCCCGACACTTCGCCGAGTCGGCTCGGCGGCTAGACGCGGCTATTCGGCGCTCCGAGCCGCCATTGCGTCCGGGGTGAGACGGTCGAGCAGGGGCGGCGACGCGCCGTCGTCGGCGGCATCGGCTGACGTGCGGCCGGCGGGTTGGTGGGATCTACTCCCGTTCACGGCGCACAACATCGTGCTGGCGCCGGGGTTGGGGACTCGGCCCGGTCCGACCTCGCCCAGCGACGACGTGCGCACCGCCACGATGGTCGCCGCGCGCGGCGGCTCGATGCGCGGCGATCGGGTGGTCGACCTGGGCAGTCTCGAAGGGGGATTCACCCTGGCGTTTGCTGCACTCGGGGCCGATGCCGTCGGGATTGAAGTGCGCGACGTCAGCGTCGCTCGGGCCGAGCTGGCGCGTGCGCTGCTCGGCGAGACGAATGCCACGTTCATCTGCTCGGATCTCGTCGACGAACTCGACCGGCAGCCGCCCGCCGATGCGGTGTTGGCGACGGGGATTCTGTATCACTTCGCCGACCCGCTCGACGTGCTCCGCCGCATTCGACAGCTGAACCCCGCGGTGCTGCTCGTCGACACCCACGTGGCCTCCGACGAGCGCACGCACGAGTGTTCTGACTTCGTCGAGCGCGTCGTCGACGGTCACCGATTCCGCGGCCGGCTCTTCCACGAATTCGACGCCGACTCGACGCCGTCCGAACGCGGTGCGATGACCTGGGCAGCGTGGTCCGACGAGGATGCGTTCTGGCCGATCGAGGACGATCTAGTGCGCATGCTCGAGATTGCCGGATTCGCCGAGATCCGCAAAGTCGACGTCGCCGACGACGCGCCATGGGAAGTCGACCGGCGCAACCGCGTGATGTACCTGGCGACGTCAGGCGCTGACCACGTCGAAGCCGAGCCCGAGCGCAACGGGGATCTGCACCGGATCGAAGGTGACGAGACGACGGGGAGCGGGTAGCCGCTCTGCTGCGGCGAGGTGGATTGCATCGGTCAATCGCACCGGTTGATCGCGGGCCAGCGCCGCGGCGCGATCCAGGCACCGTTGGTCGAGCGGAACCACGTGGAGGTGGTCCCACACTCGACGCACCGCGTCTTCGAGATCGAGGCGGATGATCGATTCGTCGCTCAGCCGGTCGATCGCCGGCAGCGCTTCCGTGAGGGCCAGTGCGCTCGCCGACCACAACGGGTCGTCTCCGAGTGCCGTGAGCGCGACCGAACGCTCGCCGCCGTCGATCGTGATGGCCAACAATGCTGAGGTGTCGAGAACGAGCGTCATCCGCGCAACTCGCGCAGCGCTTGGTCGACTCGCACGCCGGCCCACACCGCAACCGGCTCGGGCGCACGAAACTCGCTAGTACGACGAGGGGGCACGATCGAACCGGCGCCGATGAGCCGTTCGAGCGTTGGTGCGTTGGCATCGAGCGGACCGAGTTGGGCGATCGGTCGACCCCGGCTGGTGACCACCATGCGTTCCCCGGCTCCGGCGCGGGCGAGCGCTTCGGGGAGCGAGGCGCGGAGCTCGCGTACGCCGAGGGCTGGATCTCTGATCGTGCTCATGTGTACGCGAGTGTACACATTGCGATTCGCCGGCTCGGTGTGGCGCCATCCATGATCATCGTCATGAATTTCGCGTTTACCGAAGAGCAAGAAGAGCTGCGTAAGACGGTGCGGGCGTTCCTCGAGGCCAAGAGCAGCGAGGAAGCCGTGCGTGAGCAGATGGAGACTGAGGACGGGTATGACCCCGCCGTGTGGTCGCAGATGGGTGAGCAGATGGGTCTGCAGGGCCTGCACATCCCCGAGGAGTACGGCGGGTCCGGCTACGGCTACGTCGAACTCGGCATCGTGCTCGAAGAGATGGGCCGCGCCCTGCTGTGCGCACCGTTCTTCTCGACCGTCGTGTTGGCCGGCAACACGCTGCTGCTCTCGGGTGACGACGATGCGAAGAAGCAGTACCTGCCCGGTATCGCGTCGGGTGAGACGATCGCCACGGTCGCCTTCACCGAGCCGTCGGGCAAGTGGGACGAGTCCGGTATCACGATGGAGGCCACGCCATCGGGCGACGGCTACACCCTGTCGGGCACGAAGTCGTTCGTCCTCGATGGCCACGTCGCCTCGCTCATCATCGTCGCCGCACGCACCACAAACGGCGTCAGCCTGTTCGCTGTCGATGGCAACGCATCGGGTCTCACCAAGACCTCGCTGTCGACCATGGACCAGACCCGCAAGCAGGCCAAGCTGGACTTCGACAACGTCCCCGCCACGCTGATCGGCGAGGACGGCAAGGGCTGGGACGTGCTGCAGACCGTGCTCGACCTCGCCGCAGTGAGCCTCGCTGCCGAACAGGTCGGCGGCGCGCAGTTCGTGCTCGACATGGCCGTCGAGTACGCCAAGGTGCGCGTGCAGTTCGGCCGCCCCATCGGTTCGTTCCAGGCGATCAAGCACAAGTGCGCCGACATGCTGCTCGAGGTCGAGTCGGCCAAGTCGGCTGCGTACTACGGCATGTGGTGCGCCAGCGAAATGAACGACGAGCTCCCCTCGACTGCGTCGCTGGCCAAGGCGTATTGCTCCGAGGCCTACTTCCACGCCACCGCCGAGAACATCCAGATTCACGGCGGCATCGGCTTCACCTGGGAGCACCCGGCGCACCTGTACTTCAAGCGGGCCAAGAGCTCCGAGCTGCTGTTCGGCGACCCGACCTACCACCGCGAGCAGCTCGCGCAGCGCATCGGTATCTAATATCTCCGGGCTCGGTCGGCCTGGCGGCCTCTGCCTCGCCTTCCGTGCTCCCGACGCTTCGCTCCGGTCGCCCGCCTGCATTGCGCGCGGGCGACCAGGTGGGTTTGGGTTCGGTTGGCCTGGCGGCCTCTGCCTCGCCTCCCGTGCTCGCGCCCATGGCGCTCGCCCGCCTGAGCGTCGCGCGGGAGGTCTGGTGTCTTCTGAGCGTTCATAGACTCTCGCATTGATGGAGCCCGTGACGATTCTGTTTGCGGTGGTGGCCGCGGTGCTGGTGTTCGTCATCGCCGCGGTCGCCGTCGGGCGAGAGGCACATCGCCTCGACGCGGTGGCGCCTCGGGCGGTGTACCAGCTCGATGAAGCGGTCGACTTCGTGTGCGACCGGCTTCCCGACGAGAGCCAGGCTCGATTGACACCAGAAGAGGTCGAACAGCTCTTGGTGTTCCACATGCAGTGGCTCCACTCGCAGGGCCTGCAGCCCGACAAGGCGGTCGACGCCAAGCAGTCGATCGACGAACCCGTCGTGCTCACGGAAGACTCGCTCACCGCGTACCTGCTTGGTGAGGCGGAACGCAACGACGTCGACCTGCTCGACGACGTCGACGCGGTCAACGTCGTCGAAGCGCACTTGGCGTACTTCGAGGCGATCGGTGCGGTTGGCCCGCAGGCGGGTCTCGACGACGCGCTGTAGCAGCTGCTCGTCGTTCGTTTCGCTCGTCATTGATCGCAGCTGCGAAGCTCGCACGTCATGGCCGCGCCCATCCCCAAAGACCGCACGATCGCCGCACTCGACGAGGTGTGGACGAGCATCGAGACGTTGCTCTCGTCGCTCGACGACGACGAATGGGCCACCCAGACAGCGCTGCCCGGTTGGGACGTGAAAGACAACGTGTCGCACATGATCGGCACCGAACAGATGCTGCTGGGCAACCAACCGCCACCGATCGAGATCGACC
>JBCBSO010000282.1:0-5789 GCA_039819205.1 Actinomycetota bacterium | reverse complement strand
TCGAGAACGTCGCCGGTCCTGCCGGCTTGGCGGGCGGTGTGTACTCGCCGCCGCCCGGGGAGAACGGCAATGTCACCGTGAGCTACTCGGGCGGCGGCGAGTACACACCGCCCGCCAAGCCGGCAGGACCGGCGACGTTCTCGATATTGCCGTTGGCCGACAACGATGCGAGGTCGATCCCCACCGGCTGCTGGTAGCCGGTCTCGATGAACGCGTCTTGGGCGATCGGTGCCGACTCGGTACACGGCAACACCACGATCGAGAGCGCAGCCGACGACGTGAACTCGCCATCGCTGATCTGGTACGGGATCGACGTGGTGCCCGCCGCGCCGGGATCGGCGGTAAAGGTCACCGTGCGATCACCGTTCAGCGAGGCCGAGCCCAAGTCGGGAGATGGTCCGCCGAGCAGGCTGACGTCGAGCGGATCACCGTCGGGATCGACGTCGTTGAACAAGATGGCGGTGGTCACGGTGCCGCCGTTGGCCACCTCGGCACGATCCTCGACGGCCTCGGGCGCACGGTTGAGCGGCTCGAGCACCTTGAGCGTGATCTGGGACGATGCGGTCAGTCCTTCACCGTCGGCGATCGTGTAGCTGGCGACGAGGTCGCCAACGAACTCCTCGGTCGGTGTCATGGTGACGATCGAGCCGGAGCGGGTCACCGATCCGTCGCCGGCGGCCAGCTCGACCGACACCAGTTGCAGCCCACCTGGGGTGTCGTCGGGATCGAAGTCGTTCTGCAGCGGGTCGAACCCCTCGGGTGCACCCGGGCCGAACACTGTCCGCTCATCGGGCAGCGCCACCGGCGGTTCGTTGATCGGCTCGACGACGAACACCGACAGCTGGCCGAGACTGATCGCACCGTCTTCGTCGCGCACCTGGTAGTTGATCAGCGTCGGCCCCAGTTCGAGTCCGGCAGTGAAAGTGATCGTGTTGCCGTTGCGCACGGCCGTGCCGATCGATGGAGCGGTCGAGGACACCACGGTGAGTTCGGCGTCGTCGCCATCGGGATCGGTGTCGTTGCCCGTCACGTCGATCGACCCGGTCGACTCTTGCTCCACGGTGAGCCGATCGCGCGCCGCATCGGGTGGCTCGTTGACGAGCAGCGGTTCGCGCACCGAGATCACGATCGACGCGCTCGCCCGCAGGCCCTGCGCGTTGGTGACCTCGTACGTGCAGCGGAACGCGCCGGATTGGCCCGCCGGTGGATCGAATCGCACCTGATTGTCGATCGTGACCACGGCAGCACCGCCGGCCGGGCAACCGGGCCGGCCGACCAGCGTGGGCCGGCCACCGCTGGGGTCGCCGTCGTTGCGCAGCACGTCGATCGTGACCGGTGTGTCGACGAAGGTGAACGTGGAATCGTCGCGCGCAAAGGGCGGCGCAGCGAGCGCCTCGGGGAGCACGGTCACCGTGACATCGCCCGTCACCTCATGGCCATTGCCATCACTCACCGTGTAGGTGAAGCGGGCGTTGAGCTCTTCGTCGTCGTCGTCGAGCGAGCTCGGTGTGAACTGCACCCGGTCGCTGCCCAGCACGTCGACGCGTCCGCGTTCGTCGTCGGGTTGGCCGGCATCGATGATCACAAGCGGGTCGCCGTCGGGGTCGACGTCGTTCACCAGCACGTCGAGCACGACCGACTCGCCGACGACCGCCTTGGCCGTGTCGGCGGTCACGACGGGAGGACGGTTGGGTTCCACATCGTCGATCACCCCAACGAGCACCGCACCACGCACGACATGGTCGAAGCCGTCGGCAATCTCGTACTGGAACGGCACGAGCTCGGCTGCCCCACCGCCTGCGGTGATCGCCAGCTGTTGGCCTTCAACGTCGACGGCCAGTCCGTCGGGCAGCGGCTCGACCACCGTGAGTTCGAGCCGATCGCCATCGGGGTCGATGTCATTGACCAGCACCGGCACCACCGTGCGGACGCCGCGCCGCGCGCGCACCGCATCGGGCCGCGCCGTCGGCGGGCGGTTGGCATCGTCGGTGCTGGCTACTTCAACGGTGACCTCGACGTCGTCACCGAGCGCATCGAGTGCGTCGAGCGGTCGATAGGTGAACCGCGCCGTGCCCTCGAAGCCGCTGGCCGGCGCAAACCGCAACGCCGGAAGTCCAGACGGCCCGACGGTCTCGGTGACATCGCCGATGGAGGCAGCGCCCACACCGGCGGGCGGCGCAAACGAGCCGATGCTCAACGAGTCGCGCTCGGGATCCACGTCGTTGCGCAGCACGTCGACCACCACGGCGACGCCTGGACCGGTGTCGGCCTCGTCGGCGATACCGACCGGCGAACCGTTTGTGGCGTCGACGGGAAGCAACTCGACCACCACGGTGGCCTGAGCAGTGCTCCCGTCGCCGTCGACGATCGTGTAGGTGAACTCGTCGAGCCCGACATATCCGTCTTCGGGGGTATACACCACGGTGGACGCGGTGCCGATCTCGACGATGCCGTTGCTCGCCCGGCCGACCTCCGACACGGCGATCGCCTCACCGTCGGGGTCGTAGTCGTTCGCCGTGACCGAGATCTGCACGTTCGCGCCGGTGCGCGCCGTGACGGCGTCGGCGACCGCAACCGGTGGATCATCGACGCCGTTGTCGTCGGGCTCACGCTCATCTGGCTCGACCGCCGACGACTCGTCGGCCTCCCCACCAGCGGAACCGCTCGACTCGCCCTCGTCCATCACGTCGCCGTCGTCGCCCAGCACCAAGATGCCGCTGGCGTTCTTGTCGACCGCCTCGATGCCCCATGGATTGACCGCCCACACGAAGTCGCCCGACGCGTCGTCGACCCAGACCAGGTCGACGGTCGCCGACACCGCGAGCGGCGCATCGCTACTCACCGTGGCGGCGACGTCATCCAGGATCTCGCCGGAGCGCCAATCGAAGCGGACGATGGCGCTCGGGCCGCGTTCGACCAGCGCAGCGGCGTCGCCGGCGATGGCCAAGACGTCGTCGCCGCCAGCGCCCAACCCGGGCACCTCGGCGGTCTCGTCGACACCGTCACCTGACACACACCACAACTCGTCGCCGGTAGCGACCCACGCACACCGTCCCGGCGGCCCCGGCCGCTGCACCACGAGTTCGCTCGGGTCGGCGGAGGTGGGCAGGTTCTGCCAGGTGCCGTCCGCGCCGACGAGTACACGGCGCTCGGCACGATCGAGCACGACGGGAACGTTGCCGAGCAACGACAGCTCGCCGTCGGCGGTCGAGGCGGTGAACCGCTCGACGGACGTCGACGTGGTGCGGCGAAGATTGCCATCGACCAACGACCACACTCCGCCGTCGGGAGCCACGACGGCGGCCTCGCCGACGACCACATCGAATCCGACGGTTTCGCCTCCCACGGGAACCACCGATCCGGCGTCGTTCACTGGATCGACCACGACCAGACCGACCTGACCAACGCCGGTGGTGGCGTCGCCTCGGCCGAGTGTCGGCAGGCTGAGCGGTGATCCGAGCCGCAGCTCGACAGGGTCGATCGCCCGGGTTTCGGCCGTTGCGTCGTTGATCAGGAACGCCCCGGCCGCACCCTGGGCGATCGTCAGCGGCTCGCCGGGTACCTCGGTGTCGAGGCTGGCGAGCGGGCGTCCGCCGTATCCGTCGATCAGCACCACACGACCCGACGGCTGATGCACGAACCACCGCGTGGCACGCGCGGTCGCCGCGTCGACCGATTCGACACCGTCGCTACGGACGACGACAACGACGGCAGCAAGGACGGCGACCAGCGCGGTCAACGCCGCCACCACGTGGCGCCAGGACACGGTGTTCGGCGTCATCGGACCGACCAGGGTACGGCGTGCGACCACGGCGCCGACCGCGCGCACGGCCGAACATCAACGCGTGACGACATCGTCGATGGGTTCGTGCGGCGGACGTCCACGCGGTGGATATCGGCACGATATGCGCTCGGCTTGAGCACGAGATTGTCACCGGCGCCGGCGCGTACCATGCGCAGCGATGGAGCTCGTCGTCCGCACGCCGCATGGTGATGCCGACGTGCGTGTCGCCGCCGACGCACTGCGCGACGAGCCGACGGTGGCCGACGTTGTGGCCGATGTGACCGGCCAGGCGGCGCCGCGCCTCGTCGCAGTGGACGACCGCCCGGTCGAGTCGGACCGACTGCTCCTCGAGGTAGTACGCCCAGGCTCGGTGATCGACAGTGACCCTCGGCCAGCGACGCAGCGCGCAACGCCGGCCGCCGTGCTGAGCGCAACAAGTGGGCCGGGCAGTCGGCGCACATTCCGGCTCGAACCGGGCCGCTATCGCCTCGGCCCTGGCCGACGCATCAACGCCGCCGAACTCGCCGATGCACCCGTCGAGAGCGCCGCCGTGCTGATCGACATATCCGACGATGGCCGAGCAACGGTGACACCAGGCGACCATCAACCCGAGCCGGTCATGAGCGGCCGGCCGGTCACCGTGGCGACCCCGTGGCCGTACTACCGGCCGGACGAGTCTGCGGCGGGTCATCTCGTGGTCGGCGGCCGAGGCTTCCGCCTCGATGCCGAAGCGCCGACCTGGCAGCGGCCACCGGAGTCGAGCGATGCGCGTCTCGCCGTGACGGTCGGTGTCGACACCGATGGGCGGGCGCTCACGATCGACCCGTTCGCCGGGGTGGCCGTGACCGGACCACGCGATCTCGTCCTCGACGGATTGCGCACGCTGTGCATCTCCGTCGCTGAGGCGTCCGGCCCAGCAACCGCGTCGATCGTTGTGGTCACAAACGACGACGATGCCCCTCGATGGGAGCCGGTGAAATGGCTGCCCAACGTGCGCCACGGCCCTACCGTCGACGTCCTGGTCGGCGACGCCGCAGTGGCCAACTGGCTGGACGGCCGGGCGGTGCCGGCCGCTACCGCCGACGATGTCGTGGCCGGCACGATCGATCGGCAGAAACGCACGTTGCTCGTGATCGACTCGCCGTCGATGTGGCGACAGCAGCACAGCGTGTTGCGCGCAACGGTGATCGACCCGCCACGCGACGTGCTGCTCGCGGTCGCCGCCGACCACGCCCACGAGGTACCACCGGCGACCGGGATCGAACTGCGCTTGGCCGACGACCGAACGGGGGCGATTGTCGAGGGCGACAGCGTGCGCACGCTGCTCCCACTGCTCGTCGACGCGTCCATCGCCGAGCCATGGGCTCGGCGCGTTGCGCTCGGACACCAAACCGAACCGAGCCTCCCCGCCAACGATCCGGCGGCCGATCGTCGCCCGCCGGACCTGCTCGATCTGCTCGATGAGCGTCCCCCGGCCGGCTGGTCCGTGGCGATCGGTCGTGGACGCACCGGGGTGATCACACTCGACGCCAGCGACGACCGGGCGATCGACATCGTCGCCCCTCGGCAGGCGGTGGCCGCCGACATGGCGACCGCGATCGCACTGTCGTTGTGCCTCGCCCAACCGCCAGAGGAACTGTGGCTGATCGACGCCACCGGGCCCGGCCCGAGCGCCGTCCCGGCGCTCGCCGAGATTCCGAATCTCGTCGTCTCCGATGGCGATCCATCAATCGTCGACCGCCGATTCCTTCAGCGACTCGACACGCTGCTGCACGCACCAATGCGCCCGGCACGCGTTCTGCTGATCGCCGCCGACACCAGTGATGGGGCGCGAGCTGCCGACCTGGCGCACCTGGCCGAGCTCTGCGCGGCGCGCGATGGGTTGCAGCTCATGTCGGTGCGCGAGCGGGCGGTCGGGGTGCCCAAGCTCGCCGATCGGACGCTGCGTTCGTTGGCCGGCACCCACATCGACATC
Source organism: Actinomycetota bacterium (assembly GCA_039819205.1). GTDB lineage: Bacteria > Actinomycetota > Acidimicrobiia > Acidimicrobiales > Ilumatobacteraceae > JABSQH01. The sequence goes on along the minus strand of JBCBSO010000282.1, from coordinate 30 downwards.
GTCGATCGGGCCGGAGTGCGCAGCGCAACG
>JBCBSO010000281.1:0-5834 GCA_039819205.1 Actinomycetota bacterium | reverse complement strand
CCCCGGCACGATCGTCGAGGTTGACGTCGCCGCCAAGCCAAGAGCGGTGTGGGACCTGGTGAGCAACATCGAGACGCCCGTTCAGTTCAGCGAGGAACTCATCGGCGCACGATGGGCCGACGGTGTTGCCGGACCGGCGCTCGGTGCCGAGTTCATCGGCCGGAACCAACACTCGGCGATCGGTGAGTGGGAAGTGCCGTGTTTCGTCGATCGATATGTCGACGGGGCCGAATTCGGCTGGGCGTCGGTCGACCGCAACAACCCCGGGGCGCGGTGGTGGTTCGAGGTGCATGACATCGCTGGCGCAACTCGCCTGCGGTTCGGCATGGTGCTTGGCCCGGGGCCCAGCGGACTGACGCCAGCGATCGCCTCCAGGCCCGGCCGCGAGCCACGCATTCTCGAACGTCGCGTCGCCGAACACCGCGCCAACATGCAACGCGTGGTCGATGGTGTGCGCGACCTCGCCGAATCGGCGAGTTGACGATTAGCCCAGCAGCTTGGCCTTCTGTGCTGCGAACTCCGCTTCGGTCAAGATGCCTTGCTCTTTCAGCTCGGCGAGTTGCTTGAGCTGACCGATCACATCGACCTGGGGCGCGGCAGCGGGTGCTGGCGGTGGCGGGGGAGCTTGCTGCGGCGCGGCCGACTGCATGCCCTGCGACCAACCCTGGGCGCGGGTCGAGGCGATCTGCTGGTCGCGGGTGGCGAACTTCTCCGCCTGGCGTCGCTGGACACGGCCGCTCACTGCGCTCGCCGTTCCGGCGACCGCGGCGGTGCGGGCCATCCCTCGAAGTAGTCCGGGCATCGTGTGTCTCCGTCTCTTGGTTGCTGCGTCGGTGTCGTGTGCTTGTGTGGGCTGGTCAGATCGACTCGAGCCGATCGAGGGTGTCGAGGAGGTCGCCGGCGGGCACGCGCTGGCTGACGATCATCTCGCCGCCAGCCGCCCGCGCCTCGCCGACGAAGTGCGACGCCCATACGTTCTCGTACACGAGCATGACGCCGATCGTGCCCGGTTGGAGCAGATCGGCGGCAGCGCTGACGTCGTCGTCACTCAGCAATCCAGAGCGGGCGCCGTCGAAGCGGGCGAAGCCATCGGCGTCGAACTCGGACAGATCGAACACTTCGTGGTCGGTGTCGCGGCGACGAAGCGCCACGATGTCGTAGAGCTGGATCACGCCAGCGTCGACCAGCGACAACAGGGCGCGTGCGGTCGAGCCCGAAGGGTTCTGCTCTGGGAACTCGAGCAGAACGAAATCGACGGGTCCGAGTGCGTCGTTGGTGGCCATCAGTGCTCCGTTGGGTAGGCGATCAACAGTCGTGTTGTAGCAGGGGAACGACGCGGCGCGCGCAATCGTCAACAAATATGTTGACGGTTTGTCAGATTGCCCATATGGTCATTCCGTGGCCAAGCAGTCGTACCCCGGTCCGGTCGATGCGCTCGCCGCATATGAGGCGGTCGTCGCCGGCAACCCGGAGGTGCCGCGCAAAGGCGCCAAGAACCCGTACACGGCGCGCAACGGCAATATGTTCAGCTTTCTCACCGCAGACGGGACGATGGCCCTGCGCATCCCGCCCGACCGCCACGACGAGTTCGCAGCGCTCTACGACACCGGTCCGGTCGAGCAGTACGGCGCGACGATGCGCGGCTACCTCTCGATTCCCGACGAGCTCTTGCGCGACACCGCTGCGTTGCAGCCGTGGTTCGACGCCACGTACGACTGGATCGGCACGCTGCCGCCCAAGGCGACAAGATCGGGTGCCCGTACGTGAGCGCCACCGACCAACTCGACGAGCTGTTCGGCGCGCTGGCATCGGCGCCGCGCCGCGACATCGTGACCGCACTCACCGAGGGCCCTGTCACCACGCCACAACTCGGCGAACGGTTCGGCTTCTCCAAGCAGGCGCTGAATCGTCATGTGCGCGAACTGGAGCGGTGTGGCCTCGTGCGCCGCCGCCTCGACGGTCGTGTTCACACACTGGCCCTCGAGCCGGACCGGCTAGCGCCGCTCACCGAGTGGGCCAGCCTCATCGCAACGGCCTGGGAGGCCAACCTCGACCGCCTTGGCGCGGTGCTCGACGAAGCGAGCCGCTCACGATCGAATCCGCCACCGGAAAGCAGTTCATCATGACCACTACACACTCGGCCACGTTTACCCGTACGTACTCGGCGCCTCCCGAACGAGTGTGGGCCGCATGGACCGACGTCGCCGTGCTCGCGCGTTGGTACGGATGTGCAGTCGACCAACTGTGGACGATTCACACGTGGGACGTTCGCCCCGGTGGGGAGTTGCACGTCAGCATGGACTTCGACGGCACACCGTTTGTTGTCGACGGCACGTTCCTCGACGTGGACGAGCCAACGCTGTTGCGGTACACCTTCGGCGGCGAGCAAGTCATCACTGTCGCGATCGCCGCGCACCCTCAGGGCAGCACGGTGACCATCACCCACGACGGTTTGCCGTCCGAGGCCATGGTCGACACGGTCACCGGCGGGTGGAGCAACAGCATCGAGCAACTCGCTGACGCCGTGGCCGCGTCGGTGTGACCCCGCCGTGTGACCCACGTCTGAACAGCCGCTGAGCTGGTCAAACACCCGGCTATCTGTCGCAAACCTTGGGTGCTGGAGGGTTCATCGGCCAGACTGGCAGCGAGGGAGGTCGCGGTGATGAGCAACGGTGAGGGCGCGCCTGGCGAAGGGCCACAGGCCAAACCGCTGGCGCGCGAGCTGCTCACGCTGCCGGAGTTGTTCGCCACGGTGCCTGGCGCGGCGGTCGCGGCGGCGGCGGCGCCAAACGGTGGCTCCCGGCCCGTCCTCGTGCTCCCTGGTTTCGTCACCGGCGACATCACCACCGTCCCGCTCCGGGCGTTCCTCAAAGCACTTGGCCACCGTCCGCAAGGCTGGGGATTGGGTCTGAACGTCGGTGTCGCCGACCACATCGCCGCCGGGGTCGACCGACTGCTGCAGGAAATGGCTCATCGGCACGGCTCGACCATCGACATCGTCGGCTGGAGTGCCGGGGGAATCATCGGTCGCGTACTCGCGCAACACCGCCGCGAACTCGTCGGTCAGGTAATCAGCCTCGGTTCACCGATCCGTCTCCATCACAGCGAGACAAACATCGGACTGTTGCAGGAGATCGCCGGCCACTTCTTCTTGCCGACGCCACGCCGCATCGACATCGACCGCATTCCCGTTCCGTCGACCACCGTGTGGACGAAAGCCGACGGCGTCGTACCGGGCGACCTGTGTCGCCAAACCGTGCGGCCATACGCCGAGGCGGTGCAGGTGCGCGGTACGCACTGCGGTCTCGGTACCAATCCGTCGGTGATGTATCTCGTTGCCGAGCGTCTCGCGCAACGGCCCGACGAATGGCGCCCGTTCTCCCCGGCGGCTCATCTGCGCTGGTGGTATCCATCGCGCGAGTCGGTGCCGGAACCCACATCAGCGGTCCGCCGCGACGACCCAGAGGACCTCCCCGATGCACCAGCTGTCGCCGTCTGAATCCGAACTGCTCGCCGCCGAGAGTGTGACCAATCTCGGTCACCAGTCGCTTGTCCTCGAGTTGGACGACAACCGCGACGGCGAGCGCATCACGCTGGATCGATTGCGCGCCGCGATCGAGTCGAGCCTGCACCTCGTGGTCGGGCTGCGTCGCCGCGTGGTCGAGGTGCCGCTCGGCCTGGACGACCCCTGGTGGATCGAAGACCCGCACTTCGATCTCGACTACCACATCCGCCATCTCGCCGTGCCGGGCTCGTCCGACCCGCACGCGCTGGAGCAACTGCTCGCTCGCCTGCACGAGCGACCCCTCGATCGCAACCGACCGTTGTGGGAGCTGTATCTCATCGAGAACCCGGACGGGCCAACCAACATCTTCGTCAAGGTGCACATCGTGCTGATCGAAGAACTCGGTCCGCTCGGCCCGCTGGCCCCCGTGCTCGCGGGCACGCCGACCGACCTCGACCAGGCCCGCCCCGCGCGTTGGCAACCAGACATGGTGCCCACCGACAGCGAGCTGCTCGTCAAGGCCGCATGGTCGCTCGGCCGGAGCCCCACCCGCGCCGCCCGCCACGTGCTCGGTGGCATCTCCCGCGTGCCCTTGCTGGGCGAGGTCTCGCGCCTCGTGCTGGCGTCGGCCCGTTCGCGGTCGCACCCCATCGAGTTGGCGCGCAACGACCGGGCGGTGCCCCGGGTGTCGTTCAACCGCACGGTCAGCGCACACCGCCGCGTGGCCCGTGTCACGCTGCCGCTTGACCGTTTGCGCGACATCCACCGGATGCGCGAGGTGCGCTTCCACGACGTACTGCTCACGGTGATCAGCGGCGCCCTGCGCCATTGGATGGTGCTCAACGACGAGTTGCCCTCCGAACCGCTCGTAGCGCTCACACCGCTGCTCGTCGACAGCGACGGCGACGACGAACTCGGCGCTGCACTCGTACCGCTGGCCACGCATCGCCACGACGCGTTGCAGCGCCTCGCCGACGTGAGCGACGCCATGTCGCAGCTCACGATGGACATCGACCCCAAGTCGGCTACCGACATCGCACGGCGCGCCGAGCCGCCATCAGCGCTCGCCGGTACCGCGGCGCGGCTGCTCGTCACCACGGGAGCGGGATTGCGCCTGCTGCCGCCGTTCAACGTGTACGTGGTGAACATCCCCGGTCGCGACGAGGGCCCGATCGCTGGTCACCCGATCGTGCGCGAGCACGCCATGGTGCCGATCGTCGACGGCATCGGTTTGTCGATCAGCGCCATCTCCCACGACGACCGCGTCGATCTCACGTTGGTCGCCGACCGCGATCTGGTGCCCGACCTGCGCATGCTCGCCGATCGCTTCGAGATCGAACTCGAAGAACTGCACCGCGTGAGCCGATCGCGGCAACGGCGATCCGGGCGCCGCAAGCGCGCCAGCTGACCAGCTGATGGCCGCGTGGACGTGCCCGAGCTGTGAGCGATCGTTCGGTGCGCGCGGCCGGAGCCACGTGTGCACTCCCGGTGTCGACCTCGACGATCTCTTGGCGTCGGCACATCCGCTGACGGGGCCCGTTCTGGAACGCATCGTCGATGCGGTGCGGACGGTCGACCACGAACACGAGCTGATCGTTGACCCGATCTCGAAGGGCGTGCTGCTCAAGCGTGATGCGACGTTCTGCATGATCACGCCGATGAAGCAGTGGGTGGCCGTGGGCGTCACCATGGGGCGCACGCTCGACACGGGCCGGATCTCGCGCAAGATCGCGTCACAAGGGTCTCGTCACTACCACGTGTTCAACATCGACGAACTCGAACAGGTCGACGACGAGCTGCTCGACTGGGTCGTCGAGGCGTTCGGACCGACCGAGGCGGCGACCTCGTCTGGCGATCCGATGGTCCCCGACGACGTCGACATCTTCGCCCCCTGAGCGAGCCAGCCTGCCAGATGGCCCATGATGTGCCGGTGACTGACGCATGGCTGAACCAAGTGATCGAAGACGTCATCGAACCCGAGCTGCCGATCGTCGACCCCCACCACCACCTGTGGCCGCCTGGCGGTGCCATGTCGTATGGGCTCGACGATTTACGTGCTGACGCCGGCGACGGTCACAACGTGATCGCCACGGTGTTCATCGAGTGCGGTGCGGCGTACCGCACGGGCGGCGATGCGCGGTTTGCTCCCGTCGGGGAAACCGAGTTCGTCGCGCAGGAAGCTGGGCGCGACGACCCCGGGCTGATCCGCGGCATCGTCGCCCGGGCCGACCTGCGTGACGATGCGCTCGATGAGGTCCTCGATGCACACGAGGCCGCAGCAGCGGGACGGTTTCGAGGGATTCGCCACGCACTGTCGCGAGCGATTGAG
>JBCBSO010000280.1:0-5854 GCA_039819205.1 Actinomycetota bacterium | reverse complement strand
ACACTGCGCCGGTTGCGAACCGCGTTGCCGAGGTTTGGTTCGGACTGATGAGCGACGTCGGCAGCGAGCGCTCGAACGGCGCGGCGACCGACGTCGCGCCTGCCCCGCTGCCGATCACCGACGAGTTGCCGATCGTGCGGCCGATGGCCGCCGCGGTGCCGGAATCTGCACCACCGCCCCGTTCGCCGTGGCGATGGGTGGCCTATGCGTTGGCTGCGGTCCTGCTGCTCGGTGTGGCGTATTACGCATTTTCGTTGTGGCAGGTGTGGTCCACCGGTCGTGCCGATGAGGCCCGTCCGGTCGACGCCGTCGTCGTGATGGGGGCGGCACAGTATGACGGTCGGCCGTCGCCGCAACTCGCTGCACGTCTCGATCACGTCGTTGAGTTGTGGCCGCAGGGGTTCGCCGACACCGTCGTGGTCACCGGCGGCAAGCAACCCGCCGACCGATTCACCGAGGCCGAGGCGAGCGCCGCCTACCTGATCGAACGTGGTGTGCCCGAGGAGGCGATCGTGCTCGAGAACGAGGGCAGCTCCACCATCGAGTCGCTCGACGGCGTGGCCGAGCTGTTGCCCGACGACGCATCGGTGTTGATCGTGACCGACCCGTACCACTCGCTGCGGGCGAAGCTCGTCGCTGAAGACGCGGGCTTGGAAGCGTACGTGTCGTCGACCCCGACTTCGGTCGTCACCGGTTCGAGTTCACTGCAGCGGCATCTGCGAGAGGCGGCCGGTGTGGCTGCGGGACGGCTCATCGGCTTCGACCGGCTCAGCGGAGTCTCCGGCTGAGCCGGCGCTGACCCGGTGGTTGCGAACCCTTCCGCAGCTACACTTCCGGGTCCCCTTGGGGTGTGGTGTAACAGGTAACACAGCAGATTCTGGTTCTGTAATTAGGGGTTCGATTCCTCTCACCCCAGCCATCCGACATCGGTCCGCCGGTGTCGCGCGCCCTAGCGGCCGGTCCGCCCTATAGTCCCGGCCAAGGGGGATCGCCATGGGGGATCGAGTCGTTGTCATCGGGGGCGGATCGTGGGGGACCACGGTCGCCCACTTGTGTGCCTGGCATGCGCCGACGACCTTGCACAGTCGCCGGCCAGAGGTGGTCGAGGCGATCAACGAGCGGCACGAGAATCCGCGGTATCTCGCCGGGTATCAGCTGCACCCGGAGCTCGCGGCGACCGGCGATCTCGACGGTGCCGTCGCTGAGGCGGATGTGGTCGTGCTCGGCGTGCCATCGCGGGGCTACCGCGACACCCTGGCCGAGATTCGGCCGCACATTCAGCCCAATGCACCGATCGTCTCGTTGGCCAAAGGACTGGAGCCATCGACCGAGCTGCGGATGACACAGGTCATCGCCGAGGAATTGCCCGATCATCCGATCGGCTTGCTGACCGGCCCGAACCTGGCCAAAGAGGTGCTCGACGGGTTCGCCGCCGCAGCGGTTGTTGCGTTCCCCAGTTTGTCGATGGCCGAACGCGTCCAGCCGATCTTCTCGTCGCCGGTGTTTCGGGTGTACACGAGCGACGACGTGATCGGTTGTGAGATGGGCGGGGCGCTGAAGAACGTGATCGCCATCGCCTCGGGCATGGCCGACGGCATCGGCGCTGGCGACAACACGCGGGCGATGGTGATCACCCGTGGGCTTGCCGAGCTCACTCGGCTCGGTGTCGCGATGGGCGGCCGACCCGAAACGTTCGCCGGCCTCGCTGGCATGGGCGACCTCGTCGCCACGTGCATCAGCCCGCAGAGTCGCAACCGGTTCGTCGGGGAACGCATCGGCCAAGGCAAGACGGTGGAGGAGATCATCGAAGAAATGGACCAGGTCGCCGAGGGCATCAAGACCGCAAAAGTCGTGATGAGCCTGGCCGACCGCTACGACATCGAGCTCCCGATCAGCGCTGAGATCCACCGGTGTGTCGCTCACGGCCAGAGCGCACTTGAGGCGTATCGCGGCCTCGTCCGCACGCCGGCAGGGACCGAACTCAGCCCCGGCTGAGATCAGGCCTCGCACCCGGTGGGAGCCGGTGCGGGGGCTGATATCGTCGTCGATCGCCACTTGGCCCGTTCGTCTAGTGGCCTAGGACACCACCCTCTCAAGGTGGCGGCACGGGTTCGAATCCCGTACGGGCTGCCAAGAAAACACCAGGTCAGAGCCACCCTGCGGGGTGGCTCGCTCGGTTTTCTGGACTCGTTGCCAATCCGATGCCAATCTCTACGAAGGAGGATCGGACGAAGGGCTTCATGCGGCAGCGCGGAGCGTCATGGGAGCTGAGGGTGTACCTCGGCCTCGATCCGGTGAGCGGCAAGAAACGCTACGCGACGAAGACGGTGCGTGGCGGTAAGCGCGTTGCGCAGACTGCGCTGGCCGAGATGATCACCGAGGCCGAGCGCGGGATGATGGCGAGGACGACTGCGAGGGTGGGGGAGTTGCTCGATGCGTGGTTCGACTTCGCAGCCCCAGATTTCTCGCCGAAGACCGTCAAGGAGACCCGTGGCTACATCGACCGCTCGCTGATGCCGGCGCTCGGGTCGCGGCGGTTGGCGAAGTTGAAGCCGGCAGATCTCGACGCGTTCTATCGGCGGCTGCTCGCGTCGGGCGGCGCCGGTGGGCGACCGTTGGCGCCGGCGACTGTTCGTCGAATCCACGGAATCCTGCGCCGGGCGCTCAATCAGGGTGTCAAGTGGGGATGGCTCGGCATCAACCCGGCGATAGCGACGACGCCGCCCCGGGTGCCGGTGTCGGATATCGCGCCGCCGTCGGCGGATGACCTCGGCAGAGTGCTGCGGCGAGCGGAGTCGGAGTCGCCGGACCTGAGTTGCTATCTCGTGCTTGCTGCCGCGACCGGCGCTCGGCGATCGGAGCTGATCGCGTTGCGCTGGAGCGACGTCGATCTCGAGGGCACCACCGTCTCGATCGAGCGCGGCATCGTGAACGGACCAAACGGGCTCGTGGAAAAGGGAACGAAGACGCACTCCGCCCGTCGCGTTTCCCTCGATGTGCGGACGGCCTCCGTGCTTGCGGAGCATCGAGAGCGCGTTGCCCATCGCGCTGAGGCGTGCCGCGTCTCGATCGCTCCGGATGCCTTCGTCTTCAGCAACACGGTCGATGGAACGGCGCCATGGTTCCCCGACTCTGTCTCGCGTTCATTCAAGCGACTATGTGCCAAGGAGGGCGTCCCCGACGTGCGGTTGCACGACCTCCGCCACTTCGTTGCTACACAGTTGCTGAGCGCAGGTGTTGACGTTCGCACGGTCGCGGGCCGGCTCGGTCACCGCAACGCGGCGACCACGCTGAACGTGTATGCCCACTTCGTCGAGCAGAGCGATCGCGAGGCAGCCGACATCATCGGCAACGTGCTGGACTCGGACGAGTAGACCTCGACGACGCGGCTGCGGCCGGCTGACCCGCGCTCAGAGTTCGAGGCCGTAGCCGGGGTCGGGTGGGCTGATCTCGTAGGGGTGGGGTTGGCCGATCGTGAGGTCGACCGGATCCTGTGCGGGCGTTTGCGGGATGCGTTGGTGTCGTCGTGTCGGCAGTGTCTGCCGCTCGAGTGATCTGTCGTTGGCGAGGGCGGCGGCGTCGGCTGCTGCTTGGCGTCGCCACTCGAGTTCGATTGGGTCGATGTTGGCGGCGCGGAGTTGTTGTCGGCGGTTGATGGCGGTGTCGAGGGTGTTGTGGGTGTCGCAGCAGATGTCAATGAACGCGGCTCGTGGGTTCCAGGGTCGGTTGGGATGTTGGAGGGGTCCGTGTTGTCGGTCGGGTTCGAAGGTGGGTGGGTGGACGTGGAGGTGGTTGTGGTGGCGGCCGCGGGTCATGGCGACGTAGAGGGCGTCGGCACCCATGGTGGGTGTTGCGAGGGTGTGGGTTTCGTCGACGGTGGCGCCTTGCGCGGAGTGGATGGTGGCCGCGTAGGAGATGTCGAGGTGCCCAGCAGCGACATAGCTAGCGGGGATCGTCACCGCGCCACCGGTGGGTGTTGCGGCTTTGAGTCCGTCGTAGGGATGGGGGCCGATGATGGTGTAGCGGTCGCCGTTGCGTACGAAGTCTCCGCTTGACGTGTGGATTCGTCGGTCGTTGCGTCGAGCCATCACTCGCTGTCCTGGGTACAGCGTGTGATTTGCGATCTCGAATCCACTGGCCGCGTCGAGGTACCCGGATTCGAGGAGCGTGTTGGTGATGGCGTGGTTGAGTTGGTTGGCGTGGTTGCGGGTGTGGGTGAGGATGAGCGCGTCGACTCCGTCGGCATGGAGTCGTGCGCCGTGTTGGGCGAGGTGCCCGATAGCGGTGTTGTGGTCGGCGTGGGCGTGGAGTCGGTGGTGTCTGACGTAGTCGTTGACGACGGATGGGTCGCGTTCGCGGAGGCGGAGTGTTGCGTCGGCTTCCCATGGTTGGGTGAAGCGGTGGAGTTCGGTGAGGGTGTGGGTGGAGACGTCGGGGTGGTGGACGAGTTCGGCGAACATGCCGCCCGCGCCGATGGCGTCGAGTTGGTGGTGGTCGCCGACGAGCACGGTGCGCCAGCCTCGTCGGTTGGCGAGTCGGCTGTAGGCCCACAGGTTGGTGGTGTTGACCATGCCGGCTTCGTCGATGACTACGACGCTGCCGGGTTTGAGTCGATACTCCGGGGCAGGGCCGCGGCGTTGGTGGTGTTCGTGGAGGAGCTTGTGGATCGTGTCGGCACGAATGTTGGCGCCGTGGGCGAGTTCGTCAGCGGCGCGGGCGGTCGGGGCGAGGCCGTAGACGTTGATGCCAGCCGAGTGCCAGGCGTTGGCCGCGGCGTGCAGCATTCGGGTCTTGCCTGAGCCCGCCGGTCCAACCACTGTTGAGACGACGGTCGGGTGTTGCGTCAGGCCACGGACCGTCTCGGCTTGACCTTCGTCGAGACCGTTCACGTCGGCGGCGGTGATGGCGCGATGTCGTGTGGGTGTGTCGGTGGTGGCCCAGTCGATGATGTCTTGTTCCCGCGCGAGATGGGCCCTGGTCGTGTAGCTCACCGCGGAGGGTGCGACCCACATGGGTCGTCCGTCGGACCGTCGCCGCACCTCGGTTGAGCCTGCGGTGTTGTCGATGGTGTCGGGGGCGAGTTCGACGACCTCGATCGAGGCAAGGACCTGTTGGCGGAGTTGTTCGACGGTGTCCAGCACGTCACCGGCTGATCCGCCGACGATGTGGCCGGTGACGGCTTGGGTGAGGTGTGCGTCGGTCCAGTTCGCTCGTTGTTCGGTGAGCTCAGCGATGATCTGGTCTGCATCGATGACACGGTTCGGTGTCGGCGCCTTGTGGGAACAAGCGGCGGTGATCATCGTGTCGATGTCGACGCCGAGGTCGGCGGCTTGACGGGCCCATCGGTCGCGCAAGGTGTCGATGTCCAATCCGGCGTCGGGTTGCTTGGCGTCGCGGGTGGCGAGCGTGATCGTCTTGTGCGCCTTGCCAATCTCGACGGTGGTCGGTGGGCGTCCTTCGCGGTTGGTGAACTCGGAAACCCACCCGACGAGTTCGCCCTCGATGTCATCCGAACGGCTCGACCATGCGTCGATGAGCTCCGTGTCGATGCCGGTGATGTCGGCTTGCCCGTGTTCGGATACCGGCTCGAAGCGAACGCCGAGTCGGGCCATCAACTCGGACCGCAGCGCGGCTTGGTACACGGTGCCGGCGGCCTTGGCGTGTCGGTAGAACTGGCGGCCGTCAATCGTGCGCCATTTCCCGTCGGCTTCGGTGCGCACTGCGTTGATCACCAAGACGTGATCGTGCAGCTGCGGGTCCATCGCCCGCGATGTCCGATGCCGATACCCGACCGCGACCAAACCATCGGAGTCGACCACCGCCGCGCCACCTCGACCGACGCGGGTGTAGGAGG
>JBCBSO010000279.1:0-5870 GCA_039819205.1 Actinomycetota bacterium | reverse complement strand
GAGACCACTTCGTCGCCGTTGGTGTCGACGACCTTCAGCACCGGCTGACCTCGTCGCCACAGTGACGATCGACTGCGGAGACACGGTGGAAACACTGCGCGCCCCGCTGCTCGTCCTCGTCGACGTCACCTTCCAAGGTCAGCCGGTGCTGAAGGTCGTCGACACCAACGGCGACGAAGTGGTCTCTGCGGGAGACCGCGCGCTGGTCACGGACTCTCCTGGCCTCAGCTGCGGCGGGCTCGGCCGAGCGACGAGTCCGATCGAGGTCAACACGGTGGTGGTGGCCGATAGTGGCGGCACCCTCGAGGTCGACTTCGTGACGGGCGGTTCATGGGAGTCAGCAATCGTCGAAGCGGGTGCGGGGCCAGGTGGTCTTTCCGGGCGAGTCAGCCTCGATGCCTCCCCCGCCGCTGGCGGTGGCCGCTCGACAGCGCGCAACGTCGCCAGTCTCGAGTTTCCGAGCTCCGCTGGCCCCGGAGCCGGCTTGGGGATCTGCGGTACTGGTGTCGTTGCCGTGAGCGGGCCTGGTCTGTAAGCCAACCAACGAGGTGGGCACGCAGCCGATCTAGTAAGGAGCAGCACGAGACCTCGTAGTGTCGCTCCTCGTGTCGGAGGTGGGAATCAGGCGTCCACCGTTCGTGGAGCAGCTCCGCCGGGCGCTGCACTTCGACCCGCTGCGCATCGATCTTCGTCATGGCGCACGGCTGGCGATCATCGTCGGTGCGCCGATTCTCATCGGGCTGGCGCTCGATCGCGTCGAGGTGGCGATGTACATCACGCTTGCTGCGTTGAACGTGGGGATCGCCGATCCGGGCGGGCCCTACCGGCGACGCCTCGTGGCCATGGTGGCCGCATCGATCAGCATCACCGCAGCAATCGCGTTGGCGACCGTCGTCGTCGGCCACCCCGTGCTGGTCGTCGTGTGCGTGATGCTGTGGACCCTTGGCAGCGCGCTTGCCGCCGACATCGGGCCCGCGGCGAACGGGGTTGGATTCGTTGCGGCGGTGATGTTCATCGTTGGGCTCGGTCTGCCAGAAGGTGAGCCCGACCTTGCGCTGCGCGTCCTGTACTTCGTGATCGGCTGCTCGTGGGCGCTACTGGCGACGTTCGTCGTGTGGCCAGTGCGACCCGACGCCCCTGAACACTCTGCGCTCAACGCACTGTATGGACGCGTCGCTCAGTTCCTCGCAGCGATGCCCCACGACGAGCGGAGCCGTTCGGCCGCACGGGACCAGATCGCCGCCGACCTCGTCGCCGCGCGCGACGCTGTGCTCGATGGGCACCATCACGGCAAGCTCGGGATGCGGCGCGCGATCGACGCGCTCGCCGCAGCCGAAACGGTCGAGCTCGGCCTCGGCGCGCTCGACCGCGCAATGGGCAACCTCACCGATCCGCGCCCTGAGCTGACCGACGCCATCAACGAAATCGAGGAATGCTGCCGGGCCATCGCCGACTCGGTGCGACGCGCTGAGGAGTGGGAGACCGAGTCGCTCCGGCGAGCGCTCACCGTCCTGATCGCCGCCGATCTCGATGGCGACGAGGCCATTGCCCGCGGAGCGATCCTGCGCATGGCCGGCGATCTCTCGGAGCCGCAGGCCGACTGGCCCGCCGAATATGTCGACGGTCGGTCGCGGCACGGGCTGGCAGTGCAGTTGCGTTCGCTGTTCGATCTGGAGTCGCGAGGGTTTCGGCACCCAGTTCGGCTTGGGGTCCTCGTCAGCGTGGCCGAGGTGCACCCGTTGCTCGATCCATTTGAACGGGGGTACTGGATTCCGCTGACGGTGGTGACGGTGCTCAAACCCGACTTCGGATCGACGCTCGATCGTGGGCTGCAGCGCATCGTGGGCACGGTGCTCGGCGTGCTCGTGGCGCTCGGCCTGGTGCTCCTTCTCGGTGACGCGCCATGGCTGCTCGCCATCGCCCTGATCGTTGCCACCTTTGCCCTCGGCACGGTGATCGAGGCCAACTACGCCGTGGGCGTGGTTGCGCTGACGCCGTCGGTCATCTTGTTGCTGGCGATCGCCAATGCCAATGCCGACGTCGTCTTCTTGCGGTTGTTCGACACCCTCATCGGTGGCGCCTTGGCGTTCCTCGGTGGGCTGGTGCTGTGGCCGATGTGGGAGCGCACGACGCTCGCAGGAACGCTCGGCGCAGCGGCTGCTGCCGCTGCGGCCTATCTGCGTGCGGTTGCGGCCGGCGGCGCGGTCAAAGATGTTCACCGGGCGCACGAGACCGCTGAGCGTCGACGGTCCAACGCCGAGGCATCGTTGCGGCGCATGCTCTCTGAGCCGCGCAAGCGATGGGTCGCTCCGGCGGCGGTGCTCGCATACTGCGGTCGCACACGTTCGGTGATCGAGAGCACGACCGCTGTGGCGATGTTGTCGCGCGCAGACGACGACACCGCTGCCGTGGTCGCTCCTATCGTTGGTGATGCACCCGACGTGCTCGAACGTATCGATGCGATGTTCACCGCTGTGGAGATCGATCCGTTCGGCGCTCCTGACAGCGAGGTAATCGACGACGAGTCAGCAGGCCTGGTCCACACCGCGCAGCGGCCGCGGGATGGCGTGCCGCCGCCGGACGATCCGTATGGACGATTGGGCGTGCGGATCCACACCGACGCCTCGGTGATGCGCCGCAACGCGCTGACGATCGCCCGTCACTTGCGGTAACGCACGACTCGGCAGGTGTGGTGTCGCGTCCTATGGCACTGGCGACCACGTCGAGTCGACGCCGAGGAAGTTCATCCTCCCGTCGACGAAGAAGCTGACGTGGATGCCGCGCCGTGCCACTGTGTCGTTCACTTCGATCGTGGTGCACCCGTCCGTGTTGTTCACCGTCTCTTCGACCGTGATGCTGTCGACGGTCAAACCACCGGTGTTGGCCTTGATGTCGACCTTGTTGACGGCGGGACCATCAGAAATGAAGTCGACGCAGTAGCGCAACGACGTCAGTGCGTAGTCCTGCCCAGTCATGGACACGGGCCCGTTGAGGTCCATCACCGCAATCGCATCTGAGGACGTCGGCGCGATGAGCTGGACTCCTGCGGTGAAGATGTTGAGCTCTTCCAGCGGGCTCAGCGCATGGTTGAGTGTTGGGCCGAATCCGTGCGACAGCTCCACCACCCCTGGCTCACTGCCTGATCCTGGCGGCCCGGCCGGACCGGGAGCACCCGGTGGGCCCGCAGGACCCTGCGGACCAGGGGTGCCGGCCTGATCGGCCAGCGTCTGCAGACTCGACGGTGTGTAGTAGCCGACCACGTCGATCAGGATGTGCACGCTGCCGCGAAAGTTGAACACGTTGAGCTTCCCGTCGGGGGAGAGCTGTACATCGACCTTGTTGGGTGTTGGCGGCGCACCGGCGGTGACGTTGAGGTTCGACAGCAGCGGAACGTCGGTCAGATTCGCCGGATACACCCGGATGTTCGATGCAGCCGTCGCTCCGACCGCCGTAACGTTGAGCGCCACGCCGGTCGCGTCAGCGGGGATCGCCAGTGGTCCGCTGCAGTCGCCGTTGGACCCGTGCACCATCACCTCGAACACTTCGCCCGCACCCAGAGGAGTCGCCCGCGGTCCGATGTTGTTTGGACCGCGAGTGTCGGTGAGGCGGCAACCAGCGGTCGGGTTGAACGTTGCGTCTGTGTCGCCAGGCGCAGCGCCCGCCTGCCAGACATCGCTGACAACGAGGGTGGCGGCCACTGCCGCTGCGGCGACGAGCATCGTCCACAACACCGGACGAAGGCGCCCCAGTCTGACAACGAGCGATTGATCCATCATGACCCCCAGCTGATTCGGCACGGACCCCACCGGCGAATCCGTTGGGGCGTGTCACTCAGAGTGTCACAACACTGACGCGGTGATCTCGTCGAGGCCTACAGCGTCCAACGGGTGAGCGTGGAGACGATGTCGCTGTGGCGATCGGCGACGAGCAGTGCCGAGAAGCCGAGCCCAGCAACTGCGGCAGTTCCCCCGATCCACAACATCGCCCGTTGCGGCGGCTTCAGCGCGTGGAGCGCCAGTCCGACCAGGGCGATCGGCGCCATCGCGCCGAGCATGTAGGCGGTCATGCCTGGCAGAGCTGCGCCAAGCGAGCCGTTCGCGGCCGTGGAGAGGATCACACCAAGCTCTCGCCCCACGCACGGACGCCACCACAGCGCCGCGGCGAAGGCCACCGCGGCGGCCAGTGCGCCTTGCAAGAGCGGGCTACGTAGCCACACCGCGCGCGACGTGAACGTCGGTGCCGCGAGCAGGCCGAGAGCGCCCGCCACGAGCACCCCAGTGAGTTGCAAGCGCACGCCGGACAGGAACACGACGTTGGCCGCGAACACCCAGCCGCCCACGACGGCTCCGACGAGCGTGCCCGCCAGCGGTGCCCATCGCCCACGTGTGAGCACCACAGCCGCAAGCGGTGGGAGCAGGAGCACGAGGGTGCACGGCTGCCAGGTGGCTCGGAGTGCCTCGGCGAAGGCGGCGAGCATCGGCCGCGTTGATCAGGCCGGCTCGGCGAGCAGCGCTTGCACGGCGGTATCGATCTCGTCGTAGCGGCCTTCGCCAATGTGGTCGTAGCGGATGTTGCCGTCGCGGTCGAGGAGATAGATGCGTGGCCAATGGCCGGTCGGGCCTTCTTGCCAATAGTGGAACGTGCGCTTGTTGGTGTCGAGGACGATCGGCCATGTCACGCCGAGGTCCGCCGCGGCGTTCTCGATGTTGCCGACGTCTGCTTCCCAATCGAACTCTGGCGCATGGATGCCGACGATCTCGAAGTTGTCGCCGCCGTAGTTCTCGTACAGCGCCTGCATGTGCGGAAGCGTCGCTGTGCAGTTGTGGCAGCCGAACGTCCAGAACTGCACGGCGACCACCTTGCCGCGCAGTTCCTCGAGCGATGCCACGTCGCTTTGCAGCCACCCGTCGATCTCACGGAACTCTGGGTGGACGCCGCGGTTGGGGAGGTCGATCGATGGTGCGGTCGTCGCCTGCGCACTCGATGGCGTGGGCGAGAGGCTCGACGATGATGGCGGCGCGGGTGCAACGGTCTCGTTGTTGGGTGTGTCGACGGTGGCTGCTGTTGCCGGAGCGTCGTCGGTGCCAGACCCCGTGGCGGCGAGCGCTGCCACGATCGCCACGCCGACGACACCGGCACCGATTCCAGCGATCGTTCTGGAGGAGGTCACAGCCCGGCGTACCAGTCGTAGCTTCGTTCGGCCCAGTAGTCGGCTGGCCGTTCGTTGGTGTACCGAATCGTGCCGATCCGCTTGAGCGTCTTGATGCCGTACTTGTTCGGGCTGGCCAAGCGCAGCGGGGCGCCGTGGGCGTCGTCGAGCGGTTCGGTGCCCTGGCGCAGTGCCAACATGGTCTGTGGGTGCAGCATGTTGTTGAGGTACCAGCCCACGTAGTACTGCTCGTCGGGGGTCAGCAGCTGGACGTACTCCACGTCGCCGACCTCATCCGCGAATCGCTCGTGAAAGTCGCTGAACCGGGTGCCGCCCCAGTGCACGATGCTCGACCAACCCTCGATGCACTTGTGTTCGATCACCATGTCGCGTTGGGGGAGCGCTTCGAAGTGGCTGATCGGCAACTCGTCGAGGGTGTCGCCGTTCGGGCCCTCGACACGCACGGTGTAGCCCTCGAGTTCGACCGGCTCGCGGATACCGATGCGACCGTTGACCTGAATCGGGGTGGCCTTCGACACCGGGAATTCTGGGGCCATTCGGCTGTCCGACACCGTGCGCCACAGGCTTTCGTTGGCCTCGAGACCGTCGCGCAGGATCTGTGGAATGCCGTCGTTGGTTGGCTGGTCCTGCACCCACCGCCAGCCGGCCCAGGCGGCGCCGATACCGACCGCTCCGGTGAGGAACGACCGGCGTGAGCGCT
>JBCBSO010000278.1:0-5871 GCA_039819205.1 Actinomycetota bacterium | reverse complement strand
CGAGGCTGCCGAGCAACTCTCGTTGGAACGCGAGCCGAACCCCGATTTGTATCGCATGGTGGTCGGTGCGCTGCGGGCGATCGCCGAGCGCCCTGCGCCGCTCACGGTCGCCGGTTTCTATTGGAAGCTGTTGGCCAACGAGGGCATGCGCCCCGAGTTGGACACCTGCGTGCGTTGTGGCGCCACCGAGCCCGATGTCGACTTCGTGGCGTTCGATCTCGGCGAGGGTGGCGTGATGTGCCGCAGCTGCCGCTCAGGTCACCCGTTGTCGGCCGATGCGTTGGCCGTGATCCGCGACATTCTCGGCGGCCGCCTGGCCCACGCGCTCACGCTCGACGAGTCGGCGGTGACCCACGAGGTCGCCGCGCTGTCCACCCACGCGTTGGAGTACCACGTGGAGCGGCGCATGCGCACCGTCGCCATGTTCGAATAGGCGATGGTACGCACGCTCGTCAGATCAGGCCTGGCGACGTCGCCGGGATGTTGAGCGTGCCGACCGTGGCGGCGGCGAGCCGTGGGGCGACCGCAGTGCCGCCTTGGGCGAGCGCTGCGGTGGGGCCGGTGCCGTCGCCGAGTTCGACGTTGAACCAGCTACCGAATTCGCCCCAGTGGCCGTCGGCGTCGCGGTACATCCGGGCGCTGCCGGGCGTGTAGGTGCCGGGTGCCCCGCAATCGGGGTATGCGCACGAGTAGGTGCCATCGGTCGTCACCGTCAGCAGCCCCCAACTGTACGACACGGCGCTACCGAAGCGGCCGCCGTCGCTGGGCTGCAGTGTCGTGTCGAGCGTCCAGTCGTTGCCGTTGCGCTCCAGCACCGTCACGGTGCCGACGGTCGGTTCGCCGATCGCCAGGTGCTCGGCGAAGTAGTCGAACGACAGTGACGTCGCGGCGGCGGCAGTCGGATGTGTGGCGACGGTCGACCAGGTGCCGTTGCGGCTGTTCGCGACGGTGACGGTGTCGGCGGAGGCGATGGCCACGAACCGGTCGAGTCCGTCGCGTCCGATGGCGAACGGCACGGTGGCGTGCGTGGCGACGCGGCCGCGGTCGACGTCGAACGAGCCGTACCGCTGCCACGGAGCCGACAGCGACGATCGGTCGAAGAGGTCGACGCGATGTCCGCCGTCGGCGACTGGCTGGAGCACGCCGACGAGCAAGCCGTCGGGGGTGATCTGCACCGCCTGGGGGAGCGCGCCCACCGTGTTCGGCGCGGATTCTCCGGCCTGGTCGTACAGCTCGCTGATCCACACGACGTCGACGTTGTCGGTGCCGAGCGGGGCGCTGCCGGTGGGCTTGGTGATCAGCGCGACGTCGCCGGCGCCGTTGCCGGCCAGCCCGGTTGGATCGGAGGCGACGACGACGGTGTCGCCGTAGTCGCTGGAGGCGATCGCGGTCTGGGGAAAGGTCGTCATCGAGGCGATGTCGACCGGCAGCGACATGGTGATCGGACGGAACCCGGCGCGGGACTCGAGTTCGAGGCGCATCGTGTTGGGGTCGAGTCGTCCCGAAAGTGCGGTCAACGAGGGGTTGGTCTCGCTGCCGCCGTAGAGATCGACGGTGCGCATCGAGCCCGAGATCTGCGGATCGATCAGCGAGCCGTCCGAATCCAGTTCGAACGTGAGTGAGTTGATCGTCAGGTCGTGGAACGTCGGCCACGTATCGCCGGCTTGCGCCTTCGCCGTGAAGGTGCCGTTCAACGAACCAGCACCATTGGCGAGTGTGACCGCGCGTGCGGGCCCGGTCGAGGTGGGCGTCAGGTTGTGGATGCGCACGCCCGATCGATTCATGGAGAACGATGTCGGACCGGCGGGGCGCACATCATCGGCAGCCACGGCCGGGAGGAACAGTTCGGCCATCTCCATCTGGTGCTGATTGCGCAGCACGAGGCGAACCGTTCCGTCCTCGCGCAGCTCGCCCTCGACCGAGCGGAGCGGGCTGGTGGTGCCAGCCGGATAACTCGAGTACAGGCCGCCGTCGACCTCGCCGCCCGTGATCACGCCGTCGGCGTCGAGGTCGAAACGCAACGCATCGACCGTGAGTGATGCGTTGCGACTGAGCATGCCGAGCGACGTCGAGCCGCTGGCGGTGATCTGCCCGTCCACGAGTTGACCTTGGCGTAGGCCGATCTCGATCGTGCCGCTCGCCGAATCGACCGGTACGCCGTTCATCGGTGGGGTCCCGGGGGCGGTCGCCCGATCGAGGCGGCCCTGCCCGGTGGTGACCGTGTAGCCGGTCGTCGGGAGTTCGACCACGCCCGGTATCTGTCCGACCATCGACCAGCCGCCGAGCCCGTCGGGTGCGTAGCTGACCACACCGCGGTCGGGATCGATGCCGACGAGCTCGTCGCCGTAGCCGTTCATCGACCAGGCGAGCAGTTCGCCATCGAGCGTCGATGCCGGGGTGATCGAGCGTTCGAAGTCGATCACGTTCGACGGAGCGGGGGTCAGCCACGCGGTCGGCACCGGGCCGGCCTCTGTGCCGGGCCCGTCGACGTGCAGGCTGATCTCGCCGCCGGCGACGCCGACCCAGCCGGCGACGTCGATCGGGTACAGCGTCCCGGCCTCGAGCTCGACGGGCTGGCCCCAGCGGACCGTCGTGTCGAGGGTGCAGTTCGTCCGCAGCTTGGTCGCCAGGCTCGCCCATTCCGCGGCGGGGAACTGGTACCAGTCGGGTTCGCCGTCTTCGTACTTGTACTCGTTGTACGTCCCGCCGCCGTGCTGGGCAATGAACGGGTTCTCGAAGCTCAACCGATTCGATGAGGCCGCACATGTCGTGCCGAGATCGGCCGGCGACCATGCGTCCGCCGCACTGATCTCGAACTTGCCGAGGTCGTCGGCGGTCGTGTCGTAGAGGTACGCCCGAGCGCCCGCAGGGCTGGTCGTGCCGAACGTGTAGGTCCCCGACTTGGGAACCTCGATGTAGCCGAGCATCCGGTACCCGAACCCGGTCTGCACGGGGTAGGCGGCGGAGATGATGCCCTCCTCGGCGGTCGACAGCACGAATCCGTCGCCGGCCACGGTCTGATCATCGGTGATCGTCATCTGGTACGACGGGGCGACGTTGCGACCCTCGATGTTGTGTGCTGCTGCGTCGGCGCCGGCTGCGCGGTTGGTCACTGTCGCATCGAAGGCGTAGTCGTAGCCGCAGTGGATGTAGGTGGTGTTGACGCCGCCGTTCGGTGAAATGATTGGGTTCTCGGTGTGGATGCACTCGTAGATCGCTTCGTGCGTCGCATCGAGGGCGATCGAGCTGCTGATCACCTCAGAGCCGGCGCCGGGGATCATCGTGCCGGGAAGGAGGTCGACGCTGCCCCCACTATCGACGTCGACGAGCTCGTTCGGGTCGATGTGCGGCCAGAAGCGGGTCGACAAGCCGGAGGCGGCGCCATTGGTGCCGTAACCCGCAGCAACCGAGAACGTCTGCGGCGCTTGGACCGACTCGACAATCGCATTGGTCGCCCCGAGCTGCATCGGTGGCGTTCCGTTCTTGTAGTGGTGGACTGGCGGGGCGACCCACGTCTGCTGGCCGCCCGTCGTGTCGAGCGCATCCCACGCGTACGAGCCGCCAGGCGCCAGCACGCCGTCGGCGACGGTCCAGTCGTCGTCGACGGCGCCGGAGGTGGTCAACACGGCGCCGTTGCCGTCGCGCAGGATGATCTCACCCGACGGGGCGTCGAGCGGCAGCGTCGGCGTGAACCCCACGACGGTGTCGCCGTTGCCGACCGTGCCACCGGGACCGTTGAACACGCCAGGGCCGTGCCGCTCCCTGGCGAGCGCCACGGTGCCGCCGCTCGCATCGCCGGCATTGGCGGTCAGCGGGGCGACGAGCGGCCCTGCGGCGATGGTGGCGGTGGTGATGGTCGCCGCGGCGATCTTTTTCCTCACGGTGCTGTTCTCTCTGGTCGTGGTGTGTGCGGTGGTGGTGTGTGCGGTCGTCGTGGTTGCGGTGCTCGTGCAGGAGCGCTGAATGAGCCGAATTCGGTCGGTGCGAGGCGAGTTCATGAGCCGCCTCCGCTGTTCGGACCCTGGTTTGCCGCAGCGACCAGGTTCATCCCGAGAATCGGGACGTTGGCGAAGATCATCACCAGCGCACCGGTGCGGAACTTGGTGGTCGTCACCACCCGGGGGTGGAAGCTGTGCGGCGCCGAAATCGTCTGGCTCGATTGCGAGCGGATCGGCGTCGGCTCGTTGCGGTACAGGTTGTCGGCGTGATTGCTCACGCTCGTCCGGGGATTCCTGTGCGCGTTCGCCGTCTTCACCCGGGCGTTGCGCGTTTTCCACACGCCCTTCCACTTCTTCTGCGGAACGACGTGGTTGCGTCCGACGACGCTCGTCTTGGTCGTCATCATCCCCTTGCCGGCGGCCGCGCTCTTGGCCAGGTAGCCGAACGAGACGAGCATCACCACGGCCTCGGTGAGGTACAGGATTCCGGCGGCGATGTCGCCGTCGAGGATCGCCGTGACGCCTTTGTAGATGTAGTAGCCGGCGAGCACGAGGCTCATCGCGGCGGCCAGCGCTGGGCCAACGACCGGGATGAAGGCGACGAGGATCACGACGAGCACGACGACGAACTCGGCCCACGGCGGGACGCTGTCGAGGAAGTCGGCAAACTTCTCCACCCATTCGGGCGCGTTGCCCGTGGGGTCAACCAGGTTGATCGGGTCGCCGTTGGCGTAGTTGTAGGGAGTGCTCCCGCCGTGGGCCAACGGGTCGGCGGTGGTGAACGAGGCGAGACCGGGGGCGTAGACCCGGGCGCCGAAGATCACCAGCTCGGTCGCCAGGCCGAGTGAGTCCCCGTTGTTGCCCTGCTTCCACGCGGCGTCGGCGGTGTCGGTCGTCAGCAACTCGCCGTCGGGGGAGTAGAGGATGGCGACGGTCGCCTCGGCGAGACCTGCGGCGTCGGTGGTGAACCACACGTCGCCGCCCGAGTTGAGGAACGACCAGCCGGCGGCGTCGCCGAGTGGAATCGTCACAGCGGCCCCGCCCGGGAACTCGATGCTCTGCAGCATCGGGTCGTTCTGCTCGTCGAGTGTCAGGCCGGCGGAGGCGGTCCGGGTGATCATGGTGCCGCTGTCGACCGTCGTGGTCCGCTGTTCGAGGATCTCGCTGTCGGTGCCGCGGGTGAACTCGAGGGTGGTCTCGCCGTCGTTGGCGGCGACGAGCTGACCCGTCGCGTCGTACGCCATCTCGACCTGGTCGTAGGCGACGACGTTGCCGCTGTCGACCTCGACGCGCACCGTTTCGGTCACTCCATCGGTGGTGCGGGTTTGTCCGGCCGGCGCGCCCTCGGCGTCGTAACAGGTGGTGGTCGTTGTCGTGACACCGTCGATCGTGGCGACAGCGGTGCCACGGGCGCCGTCGGCGAGCATGTGCGCCGCGCCGCAGTCGCCATTGGGGTACGTCGACGAGTAGATCCAATCGGCGGTCATCGCGCCATCGCCGATCACCTCGAGGGTGGCGTCGATCAACGCGCCGCTCGAGGGGTCGTAGCCGAATCCAAACGTTGCCGTCGACGTTGGGGTGCTGAGCACCTGGCCGAGCGTCCGGTCGGCCTGCGTGGAGCTCGTGATCGTCTCGCTCCACACGCCGCCTGCGGCGTCGGTCCATGTCGCCGACTCGACACCCGTGGCGGGATCGACCGCGAGACGTACCGTGGTGCCGTTGCTGTACTCGATGGCCGTCGCGTCCCCGGCATTGTCGCGTTCGGTGACGCGCGCCCACACGACAGCGCCGTCCACTGCGACGACGTGATCCTCGACGATCCCTGCGGCATCCCACGTGTAGGTGCGCGTGGTCGTCGACAGATCGGGGGTGGTCGTCACGACCGACACGAGGTTGCCGGTGCGGTCGTAGCTCAGTTGCGAGGTGACCCCCC
>JBCBSO010000277.1:0-5874 GCA_039819205.1 Actinomycetota bacterium | reverse complement strand
GGCGACGATCAGGTCGAGCGGATCGCCACCGCCCTCGGGCTCGCGTCCGGGAAGCGCTTCAGGCCCGACGAGAACAACAGGAATGCCGTCGGCGACAGCGAGGTGCGAGCCGGCGACGATCGGCCCTGGGGCGTCGTCGCCGCCCATCGCATCGACAGCGACGGGGAGCATGAGGTCAGCCGACGTCGACGACGACGCGATCGCGGTACCAGCCGCACGAGGGGCAGACGGTGTGCGGGATCTTGGCGGCACCGCAACGCGGGCAAATGCTGCGCGGCGGGGCGTTGAGCTTCCAGGCGCTGGCGCGACGGCTGCGCGTCTTCGATTTCGAGGTCTTCTTCTTCGGAACGGCCATGGTTGCTTCCTCGCCTGTGTGCGGCCAATGGGCTGTCGTGTGTTTGGACTGCCGGCCACGCGGCAGGGCCGTTGTACGTTATCGGCGGTCGGCTCGGTCGCCACCTGCGTCGACGACGACTCGGCGCCCGGTGGTACTTACTCTGCGGGTGCGTCGTCGAGCACCAAGTCGGCCAATGCCGCCCAGCGATCGTCGATCACTTCGGTCACGCAGTCGCAGACGTTGCCATTCACGTGGCCGTTGACGTTACGGTCGACGCCGCACGTCGGGCAGAGGCCGGCGCAGTCGGCGCGGCAGACGCGCTCGTCGTCGAGTTCGAGCAACACCACCTCGCGCACCATCGGGGCGAGATCGAGCTGTGGCCCATCGATCACGAAGGCATCGGGGTCTTCGTCGTCACGTCGATATCGCTCGTCGATGTCGATCACGAGGTGACCATCGATATCGGTGAGACAGCGGCGGCATGCTGCGGACCATGCACTGCTCACCGAGCCGGTGATGTCGATCCACGCATCACCCGAGGTCGCGGTGAGGTCAACGGCGATGGCGTCATCGAGGTGATCGTGGGAAACGTCGAGATCGGCCGGCGAAAACCGCGCCACGACCTCGCGCACAGCCCCAGGCTGGCGCAGCAACTCGAGGGCATCGAGGCGCAGTGGTCGTCGCGGATCGGGCATTGCCTCCCACGCTACCGACGAGTGACGGCACTCCCGTGGGCCGCGCGACAGGGACCACGTCCCCGCACGTCAGCGTTAGCCGTCTTGGTCGAAGAAGCCCTTGGTGGGGTCATCTTCGTCTTCGTCGATCTCGGCGGCGATCTGATCGCGCACGGCACCGATCGACAACCGCTGGCGTCCGGCACCGACGGTTTTCTGCAGCTTGTCGAGAAGGATCTCGAACGACCCCAACCGTTGATCGAGGAAGTCCTCGGTCTCGTGCCGCAGCCGGCGGGCATCGGTCTCAGCGGTCTCCATCACCTGACGGGCCCGCTGTTCGGCGGCGCGCACGACTTCGGTGCGTTGCACCATCCGCTCGGCTTTGACCCGCGCCACTTCGAGCAGCTCGTCGGCTTCGCGCCGGGTCTTGGCGACGAACTCTTGGCGTTCCTTGAGCATCCACCGGGCCTGACGCAGCTCGTCGGGCAAGCGGTGCAGCGACTCTTCGAGCAACTCGATGATCTCGTCGCGATCGATCCGCGGCGATGACGACAGCGGCATCGTCGGGGCGGTCGCCACGATGTCGATCGCTCGTCGGAGCAGGGTTTCGGCGTCGCCGACGTAGCCGCCAGGTACGCCGGGCTCGGGATACTCGTCGTCGATATCGGAGTAGTCGTCGTGGCCGCGCTCGTCGGCGTAGCCCTGGCCGTCGTCGTAGTCGTCGTAGGCCTGTCGTGGGTGCTGGTCGTCGCTGCTCATCGTGTCCGCTTCATCGCGCTCGTTCCTCGGCGAATCGCTGGTGCAGTGCACTGGCGACGACGTCGGGAACCAGGTGGTCGATCTCTCCACCGTACTGGGCGATTTCGCGTACGAAGCGGCTACTGATGTAGCCGAGCGCTGGCGAGCAGGGCAGATACACCGTGCGCACACCGGTGACCCGCTCGTTGTTGTGCGCCATTTGTTGTTCGATCTCGAAGTCGCCGGTCGTGCGCAGACCCTTCACGATGAAGTCGACGTCGGCGCGTGCGGCCGCTTGCACGGCGAGGCCCGGGCTGGCCCCCACGGTGACACCATCGAGATGACTCAGCGCGGCGCGAGCCAGATCGATCCGCTCGTCGACGGTGAACATCCCGCCCGACTTGGCGTGGTTGTGCATCACCGTCACCACGACGCCACCGAACAACTCGTGCGCCTGCTCGATCACGTCGATGTGTCCGAGGTGCAGCGGGTCGAAGCTCCCCGGGTACAGCACGCGTAGCGGTGGATCTGGGGCGGGCATCGCCTGGCACGGTAGTTGTTCGCGCCCGCTCTCCTCGTCAACCCGCTGCCGCCACCCACCGATGAGGCAAACCCACACATCACCGGGTTTCGCTCACCGCACACCGACGCGGCCACCCACCGATGAGCCAAACCCACACATCACCGGGTCTCGCTCACCGCATCCGAGGGTGCGCTGCGTATCGTCACTGCGATGCGTGTGGTCTCGGGCGAATTGGGTGGGCGACGAATCATCGCCCCGGAGGGCACATCGACTCGGCCGACGACCGACCGGGTGCGCGAGGCGATCTTCAATGCGCTCGGTTCGCGCGGCCTGGTCGAAGACGCACTCGTCGCCGATCTGTTTGCCGGGAGCGGCGGGCTGGGTATCGAGGCGCTCTCGCGCGGCGCCGAGCACTGCACGTTCATCGAACGCGACCGCGCCGCACTTGCTGCGCTCCGCGAGAACCTCACAACGCTGGACCTCGACAAGCGCAGCCGTGTGATCGCGGGCAATGCCCAGACCTCGGCGGCACACCTGGACGTCGATCTCGTGTTGGCCGACCCGCCATACGACTTCACGGCCTGGCCCGAGCTGCTGTCGGTGGTTCGATCCGACACCGTCGTCGCCGAGGCCGGAGCGCCGCTCACCGACATCACCGGTTGGGACGCGTGGCGCTCGAAGCGCTACGGCCGTACGTGGGTGACGTTTCTCGAGCGCGATCGTTAACGTCGTCGGCCGTGCGTCGGCAAGAGAAAGCGGATCGGATCGGCGAGATCCTCGACGAGCTGTACCCCGCGCCGCCGGTGCCGCTCGATCACGTCGACCCGTACACGCTGCTCGTTGCGGTTGCTTTGTCGGCCCAGACCACCGACAAGAAGGTCAACGAGGTCACCCCCGCACTGTTCGCCGTGGCCGATACGCCCGAGAAGATGGCGTCGCTCGAACCCGACAAGATCCTCGAGCTCATCCGCCAGATCGGGCTCGCCCCGACCAAGGCCAAGAATTTGTGGTTGATGGCGAATCAGATCATCGACGGCGGAGGCGAAGTGATCCCCGACTGGGAGTTTCTCGAGTCGCTGGCCGGCGTCGGGCACAAGACCGCCAGCGTGGTGATGGCGCAGGCGTTCGACGTGCCGGCCTTTCCCGTCGACACCCACATCCACCGCTTGGCCGATCGTTGGGGACTGTCGAACGGTACGACGGTGGAGAAGACGGAGGCCGACCTCAAGAAGGTGTTCCCCATCGAGACGTGGAACCGTCGCCACCTGCAGATCATTTTTTTCGGCCGCGAGTACTGCCCGGCGCGTGGTCACGACCTGGCCGCCTGCCCGATCTGCGGATGGGCTGCGACCAAGAAGCGCATCCGCGAAGAATCCGGCCGCTGACATGCTTCAGCCGGCACCCCAGATCGTGTGCATCGACTGCGGCGGGCGCTGCTTCTTGCTGACCCAGCCAAACGAAGACGGCGTCTGGGAGCCGGGTGACGTGGTCGCGTACCGCTGCGAGGACTGCCTCGATCGGTGGGACCTCGTGCTCGAAGACGACGACGTCGCACGCGGCGAGTAACGCAGCGGCGACGCCGTCACCCCCGTGACAGGAACGCTTCGTCGCGGTCGCTAAACAACAGATCGAGCTCGTCGGCGAGCACGGGATGGTCGACGAGCTCTGGGTCGTCGTCGACGATCTCGAACGCCACCTCACGGGCGGTCTCGACCATCGGCCGATCACGTCGCAGCGACGCCAGTTTGAGGTCGCTTCTCCCCTTCTGCGCCCCGGACATGAGGGTGCCCTCGCCGCGCAACTCCAGATCGACCTCAGCCAGCTCGAAGCCGTCGGTGGTGGCCACCAGGGCGTCGACACGGGGGTTCGGTTCGTCGAGCTGCTGGGTCACGAGCCAACACGTGGACGCGTGTTCGCCGCGCCCAACACGCCCGCGCAGCTGATGCAGCTGGGCGATCCCGAACCGGTCGGCGTCGAGGATGACCATCACGGTGGCGTTCGGCACGTCGACGCCCACCTCGATCACCGTCGTGGCGACGAGGACGTCGAGGTCGCCAGCGCGGAAGGCGCCCATCGTGGCGTCCTTTTCGGCCGAGGTCATGCGACCGTGCAGCAGGCCGAGCCGCAGGCCTGACAACTCGTCACGATCAAGGCGCTCGAAGGTCTCCTCGGCCGACGCCACCTCGAGCTTCTCGCTCTCTTCGATCAGCGGGCACACCACATACGCCTGACGGCCACCGGCCACCTCGTCACGCACCTCCGCCCATACGCCCTGCTCTTCGAGCGGGCCGTTGGCCCAGTGGGTAACGATCGGTGTGCGGCCGGGCGGCAACTCGTCGAGCACACTCACGTCGAGATCGCCGTACACGGTCATCGCCGCCGTGCGCGGAATCGGGGTCGCCGTCATCACGAGCGTGTCGGGAATCGCGTCGCCGCCGCTCTTGTCACGCAGCGCCGCCCGCTGTTCCACACCAAACCGGTGCTGCTCGTCGACCACGACCACACCGAGGCTGGCGAAGTCGACGGCTTCCTGGATGAGCGCATGCGTGCCGATCGCCACGTCGACCGAACCATCGGCCAGTCCGGCGAGCACTTCCTTGCGCTCGTTGCCGGTGACGCGGTTGGTCAGCAGCTCGATGCGCAACGGCCGCTCGCCGAACAGGTTGGCGTCGGGCACGACGAAACCGTCGAGCAGATCCGACACACCGGCAGCGTGCTGCTCGGCAAGCACCTCGGTCGGCGCCATCAGCGCACCTTGGTGGCCGCCCTGTACCGCGGTCAGCATCGACGCAACGGCCACGACGGTCTTGCCGGCGCCAACGTCGCCTTGCAGCAGACGGTGCATCGACGCAGTCGACGCAAGGTCGGCGGCGATCTCGTCGATCGTGCGGGCCTGGGCGGCGGTGAGCGGATAGGGCAACGCATCAACGAACCGTTCGACTAGCGCGCCCCCGGTGTCGTGTTGCACGGCGCGCGCCATCTGTTCCATCTGCCGCTTGCGCACCACGAGCACGAGTTGCACCCGCAGCAACTCGTCGAACGCCAGCCGGCGGCGGGCCTGGTCTTTGGCCCGCATCGAATCGGGCAGATGGATACTGCGCAGTGCGTCGTAGCGCTCGATCAACCCGAGTCGCTCCCGAACCGCGACCGGTACCGGATCGGCGATCCCTCGTTCAGCACATCGGCGTAGTGATTCCTCGACCCACCCGGCGATCTCCCAGGTGTTGAGCTGCGCCTTCTCGCTCTGCGGATAGATCGGAACGATGCGCCCGGTGCGATCCCCGATCAGGTCGACCACCGGATTCGTCATCTGCAGCCCGCCGCGATAGGTGTCGGCCTTGCCGAAGAGTGCGACCTGCAGCCCCTCTTTGAGTTGCTTTGCTCGCCACGGCTGGTTGAAGAACACCACGTCGAGGCGACCGCTGCCATCGCCGACGTTGGCGGTGACCATCGTGCGCCGATTGCGAGTGGTGCGTTTGCGGACGGTGCGCACCGTGCCCAACACCAGTGCCTCGGCACCGACGTCGAGGTCGGCGATGCGCGCTTCATTGGATCGGTCGACCCAACGGCGCGGATAGGTCGTGAGCAGATCGAGCAACGAG
>JBCBSO010000276.1:0-5892 GCA_039819205.1 Actinomycetota bacterium | reverse complement strand
CTCGTCGAAGGAAGTGATGGCGTGGGCGGCTATCTGACGGACAACACCGCAGAGTCAATCGCTCGATCGGTCGGTGCAGAGTCGGCGATCGTCGTTCCGATCGGCGCGACCGAACAGCACGGACGCCACCTCCCGCTCTCGACCGACTTCGTCATCGCCGACGAGACGGCACGCGCCGTTGCCGAGGTGCTGCGCGACGAGCCCGTGTGGTTCCTGCCGACGCTGCCGTTCTCAAAGTCCGACGAGCACGCGTGGTCGGCCGGAACCATCTGGTTGTCGGTGTCGACCATGCTTGCGATCGTCGACGACATCGCGCGCAGCGTGAGTGAGACCGGTGCCGGCCGGTTGGTGTTCCTCAACGGGCACGGCGGCAACACGACACTGCTCAACGTGGCGTGCAGAGATATCCGTCGCAAGTACGGCCTGCTCACGTTCTTGACTCATCCGTTGGTGCCGCCGGCGTACAGCAGCGCCTCGGGGGTCGACACGGGCGAACTCGGCATGGGCATCCACGGCGGGCTCGACGAAACGTCGATCATGCTGCACCTGCGACCCGACCTCGTCGATCTCGATCGTGCGGAGCCGAACGTCCCCACGTGGTTGCTCAACAACGAACACGTCCGCTTCGGCGGCGCGGTGCAATTCGGCTGGTTGTCAGTCGACTTTGGCCCGAGCGGAGTGATCGGTGACCCCACCGGTGCCACCGCCGAGTACGGCAAGGAACTGTTCGCCAACAGCGTCGCCACCGTCGCCGCCCAACTGCGCGAGATTCTCGCGTTCGAGTTCGTCGCCCCCGACGAGACGTGATGAACGAGCCGTCGTGAAGTCCCGACCACTCGCCCCCGCCAATGTGGCCCCAGCCGCAGCGAACTATGCGCTTGCGGTGGCCACCGACCAACCCACCCGATGGGTGCACACGTCGGGGATCGTCCCCGTCCGAGCCGACAGCAGCGTGCCGGCCGACCTCGCCGATCAAGCCGCAGTGATCTGGACAACGATCGGCACGTTGTTGCGCGACGCCGAGATGACACCCAACGACATCGTGTCGGTGTGCACGTATGTGGTGCCCGACGCCGACATGGCGGTCGTCATGGCTGCCCGCGACGAATTCCTGGGCGACCATCGCGCCGCCTCGACATTGGTCACCGTTGCCGCGCTCGCCCGTCCCGAGTGGCGGATGGAGATCGCGGTGGTGGCCGCCGCCTGATCTACCCGAGCTGCGGCAGGACGAGGGCGGCGAGCCGCTCGATCTGTTCGTCGACGGCGTCGTAGCCATCCCCCGGCATCGCCGGGAACACGACGAGATTGTCGAGACCACCGAGTTCGGTCCGGTAGCGGTCGATCTGTTCGGCGACGTGATCGGCAGTTCCGACGAGCCACGTGCGGTTGTCGAGCGACTCTTCGAGGCTCGGTATCAGCCCAGGGGGAGCCGGGCGACCGTCGGGGCCCATGTAGCCGCGACTCCACCCATACGGTCCGAGGAACTTCCAGAACTCGTCGTGGCCAGCGCGCACGGTGCGCGTCGCATCTTCGTGGGTGTCGCCGATGCAGGTGTTCAGCACCAGCGTGCGCTTCGACCCCGCCGCAAGGCTTCCCCCGAAGGTCTCGTCGTGGATCTCGGCGTATCGATCCCAGAACTGCTTGGTGAAGGCGTGGTGTTTGAGCCAGAACACACCGCCAACACCCGAGCGCGGCACCGACTCGAGAGTGGGCGGCGAAGTGATCGCTTGCCACATCTCGTACGGGTAGAGCGGACGAGGGACCAGACTCAGTTCCTGCACCGTGCCGCCCCGGTCGGGGATGCCCGGGACGGGAAACTCGTAGACGTCGCCGTGATACGAGAACGACTCGTTGTCGAGCGCCAGCCGGACAACCTCGAGTGCCTCCGCGAACTGGGCGCGGTTGAAGTCGTCGGCGGCGACCATGTCGGGGTTGTCGAACGAACCGACTCTCGAGCCGAGGTTCTCCGACTCTCGGGGCACGGTGCCTCGGGCCACCCCGAGGATCGCCCGTCCACCCGAGATGTTGTGCAGTGTCGAGAAGTCTTCGGCGAGCCGGAGCGGATGCCACTGGCCGAGCACGTTGAACATCATCCCCAGCCGCAGCTGCTCGGTCCGTTCGGCGATGATCGTGTTCAACAAGATCCCGTTCGGGACGACCTCGTACCCCTCGTACTGGAAGTGGTGCTCAGTCGTCCAAAACGAGTCGAGGCCGAGGCGGTCGCACAACACGGCGGTGTCGATGATCCGCTCCGTCGCGGCCCACATTTCTTTGGCGTCGTATCGTCGATCGGTCGACGCCGGCGGCCCGGCTCCTGCGTCGGACATCTCGACGCCACCGAACAGAAAGACCCCGGTCTTCATGTCCGTCCGCCAGCGGTGAGACGGGGACACTCGATCATCTGCAAAATCCTATGCACCGCCCGGCTCGGGGGTGCTGCGCTGCCATGAACGCCGCGTGAACGGAGCCCGATGAGATTCGGATCGCCGCTACGGTCTCGTCGATGAGCCGCCGGGCCATCGTCGTTTGGGCGACACGGTGACGCCACCAACCGACGACCTCGTACTCCGTGGCGTGTGGTTCGACGGTCAACACGTCGATATCGGTTGCACCGACGGTCGGATCACTCAGCTCTCCCCCACCGGCACCGCGTCCATGCGCGGTCAGTCCGAACCCGCCGTGGCGGATCAGCTGGTGTTGACGGCGCCAATCGAAGTGCACGCCCACCTCGACAAGGTCAATACCGCTGATCTCTTCGACACCACCGCCGGCGACTTGGGCGACGCGATCGACGCCTGGACCGCCGCATACCACGACCGCAGCGTGGACGAAATCGTGCGACGTGCTCAACCAGTGGTGGTGCGCATGGTCGATGCCGGTTACCAACGCATCCGCACGCATGTCGACTGCGGTCCCGGCATCGAGCTGCGTGCAGTCGAAGCGTTGCTCGAACTGCGAGACGCCGTCGCTGGCACCATCGATATTGAAGTGTGCGCGATGGCGTCGTCTCCGCTCGATACCCGCGCCCTTGCATGCTTGGACGCGGCGTTGGCGCTCGGCGTCGACCTGGTCGGCGGGTACCCACACGTGGAGTCCGACATCCGGGCTGCCACCGAGACGCTGCTGGAGCGAGCCGCTGGTGCCGAACGTCCCGTCGATCTGCACGTCGACGAAACGCTGGACCCCGCGGTGACCGGCCTGGCCGACCTGTGTGAGTTTGCGGCAACGTTCCCGCATGAGATCACCGCATCTCACTGCTGCTCGCTCGGCATGCTCGATATCGCTGAGCAGCGCGACCTCGCAGCCGCCGTCGCCGAGGCTGACATCACGGTGGTCGCCCTGCCGCTGACCAATCTGTATCTCCACGCGCGCAACCAACGCACCGCGTCACCGCGCGGCCTCGCCCCCGTCGCCACCCTGCGCGATGCGGGCGCCCGAGTCATCGCCGGAGCGGACAACGTGCAGGACCCGTTCCACGCGCTGGGTCGAGCCGATCCGTTCGAGACCGCCGCCATGATGGTGACGGTTGCGCACGTCGACCCAGTGAGCGCGTGGGAGATGGTTGCCGATGACGCACGAGCTGCGCTCGGCCTCGATGCGGTGCGCGCTGCGGTCGGTTCGCCGGCCGACTTCCTGGTGGTGCCGGCGTCATCGGTGCGCGCAGCGATCGCCGACGCGCCAGCCGCTCGCACCGTGATCCGCGCGGGACGGGTGATCAGCCGGACGACAACGGCGACGTCGCGGGCGTCGTCGCTCGGCGGCGAGTCACCCGCCTGAGCAGACATCGTCAGCCCGCCGGCGCCGGCACGAGCTCGACGTCGATGCGGTGGTTACGCCGAGAACCCGGCGTTGTGCTCGTCGAGCAGTTCGTTGCGATAGCTGTGGGTGCCGTCGAACCGCGACATCAGATACGGCCCGGTGATCAGCGGCTCGTGGCGCGGTGTCTCCCCGTCGGCGAGGCACGTGTCGAGCGTTTCGATGCGGAGATGGAACGGCGGCGTCACGAACAGCGGCGACGAGTACCGGTTGGTGCCGGGTGGATTGACCACGCGATGTGGGTTCGATACCCAGCGGTCGTTGGTCCAGATCGCCATCAGGTCACCGAGGTTGACGACAAGATGCCCGTCGGGAACGGTGACGTCGATCCACTCGCCCGATCGCTCCCGTACCTGTAGGCCGCCAACGCCGTCGTCTGCCAACAACGTCACCGTTCCATAGTCGGTGTGCGCTCCGCAGCCGAGCTGTCCCGGCTCGGGGGTGAGCCGGTCCATCGGCGGGTAGTGGATGAGTCGCAGGTGATACATCGTGTCGCCCGGCTGTTCGACGAAGAACTCGGGGTCGAGGTGGAGGGCCATCGCCAGTGCCCGCTGGACGCGCTTGGCCGACTCGATCACCGCGGCCCGGTACGCCTCGACGGCCTGGCGAAAGCCGGCCAGCGCAGGCCACTGATTCGGTCCGTGGAGCGGTGTTCCCGCAATCACCTCGGGATGGTCCGGTCCGTGTTCGAGACCGGTGTCGAGGGTCTCTTTCATGTCACCTGCGAGCGAGTCACCAACTGCGTCCTCGTCGCCGCCCAACGCACCCTCGAGGGTCTCGGTGGCGAATCCGACATAACCGCGGTGGAACTGGCTCTTGCCGATGGCGATGTCGTTCTTGTCGTCGAGGGGGAGGTCGAAGAAGCGATGCATGGCGTCGAAATAGGCGTCGCGCACCTTGTCGTCGATGCCGTGACCGGTGACGAGCAAGAAGCCCGTTTCGCAGAGTGTGCGATCGATCCCGCGAGCGATCACCTCCGCTTCGGGTGAGGGAAGGGGCATCCCCGAGGCGAACGGGGAAAGATCGAAGTTGTCGAGTGCGGTGGTGCTCATGGGACTCCCTCGGTGGACTGCGGAACTGCGGGGACGGATGCGATTAGACGGCGCCACGCACGAATGGGACCCCGAGTGCGGCGGGGGTGCGGCTGGCGCGGGCGCGTACGACGAGTGCGATCAGGGTGACGATGTAGGGCAGGGCAAGGAATACCTCATATGGAATGGCGGTGTCGGTGCCTTGCAGACGGAGCTGGACCGCATCGGCGAGACCGAACAGGAACGCACCGACCAGCACCAGGGTCGGGCGCCATCCGGCGAACACCACGATCGCCAGCGCCACCCATCCCCGACCGGCAGTGACGTTCTCGATGAACAGCCCGAGTGGGCCGCATACCAACATGGCCCCGCCCAGCCCGGCGAAGGCGCCACTGAGCGTCGTCGCCACGGTTCGTATCTGACCGACGCGATAACCGAGCGCATCGACCGACTCGGGCGCCTCGCCAGCGGCGGTGAGTGCCAAACCTGCGGTGGTCCGCCGCAGGAACCACGCGACGCCGGCAAAGCCGGCCACGGTAAGGGCCACCAATGCGGGCAGCTCGATGCGCTCGATCCGTGGTGGGATACCGCCGATCGAGTACTGCTGCTGGAACAGCAGCGCGGTCGCGAACCCCGCAAGCAAGGTGAACGAGATCCCCGTAACGATCTGGTTCGCCCGGCCGACGACGACGAACACCGCGAGCAACAGCGCCACTGCGCCCCCGACGACGGCGCCTCCCACGAGCCCGAGCCAAGGCGAACCGGTGACCTCGGCGGTGGTGTAGGCGGCGAACGCGCCGCTCAACATCATTCCTTCCAGTCCCAGGTTGAGCACACCGGATCGCTCTGCGATGAGCGCGCCGAGCGCTGCGACGGCGACCGGGATCGCGAGGCGCAACGCCGCTGTCAGGGTGTCGAAGGTCAAGACGTTGTCCATCAGGTCACCGTTCTGCGCCGTTCGAGGACGGCGTCACCCGCCACCACGAAGATCACCACGAGCACTTGGACGAGACCGGCCATCGACGTCGGCAAGTCGGATCCGACT
>JBCBSO010000275.1:0-5917 GCA_039819205.1 Actinomycetota bacterium | reverse complement strand
GACTCCTTGCTCCACAGCAACAACCCATCCAGCTGACTCGACGTGGTGGTCTGGGTGGGGTCGAGCATGGGGCAGTTGAGCAGCTGGAACTGCACCGGCACCTCGCCGCGGTCGCGAGCGAGCAGTGCGAGGGCGGCGCACAGTCCGCCGCCCGCACTGTCTCCGGTGATGCCGATCTTGTTCGCATCGATACCCAGTTCCGCGGCGTGGGCGTACGTCCAGGCGAGGCCGGCGTAGCAGTCTTCGAGCGGTCCGGGATACGGCGTCTCGGGGGCGAGGCGGTACTCGACCGACACGCCGACGATGCCGAAGCGGTCGCACCACGAGTCGAACTTCGGATCGTCCTGATCGCAGCTCCCGACGACGTAGCCGCCGCCGTGGATCGAGTACACACACGGCAACGGGCCCTCCGCGCCGACGGGTCGGTGCACGCGAACGAACACGTGCGGATCGTTCGACACGACATGATCGGTGCGCGTCACCCGATCGCTCAGCGACGGCAGCTCCCACAACGTGGTCGCCCGCAGCGCGGGCAGCTGCTCGGCGCTGACGTGCGGAATCGCTAATAGCTCACGCATCGGCTCGATCTCGTGATGTAGCGGAACGCTCCCCATCTGACTCCTCAAGCTGGTGCGGCCAACGATGCGCGCTTCACAGTAGGTCGGGTTCGTCGTGCAGTGTCAGCTCCACCCGCTTTGCGTCATGAAGAAGCGAACCCCGGTGTTGACGTTGATGCTGCGGACCCACACGGTGACGTGGTAGCTGTCATACAGACTCGGCTCGGGGATCTCGAGATTTCGACATCGGGCAGTGGTGATGTCGGCGTCGTCCTCGGCGATCAGCGTGGCGAAACTGGTTGGCGATTGGCCGAGCGGTGGCACCTCCCAGCCATGCACTTCGACCCGGTCGACGCGCCCACTCGTCGACGCGTCGACACAGATGCGCACCCAGCGGAGGGCGTACTTACCGCCGAGCAGCTGCACCGGCGCCGTCAGCGGCAATCCTGCAGCACGCGTCGTCCCGGCGGGCGCCCCGACGATCAGATAGTCCTTGAGGTGCGAGATCGTGGCCGGATCGCCGTTGTTCGGAATCGTCGGACCAAAGCCGTGGGTCAGCGTGAACGAGCCGTTCTCGGGATTGGTGAGATCGGCGAGGGTGCGCAAACTCTCGGGCGTGTAGAACCCGACGACATCGATCACGATGTGTACGGAGCCGCGGAAGTTGAACACCTTGATCGTGCCGTCTGGTGACAGTTGCACGTCGACCTTGTTGGGTTGCGGGGCGGCGCCGGCGAACACGTTCAGGTTCGACAGCAGTGGCACCTCGTCGAGGTCACCGGGGTAGACGCGAATGTTCGACTGTTCGGTCGCGTCGGTGGCCGTGACGTTCAACGCGATGCCGGTTGCGTCACCCGGGATCCGCAGTTCGTCGACGCACTCCCCGTTGTCGCCGCGGATCATCACCTCCATCACCTCTCCCTCGCCGAGCGGTGTCGACCGCGGACCGATGTTGTTCGGGCCGCGGGTGTCGGTGATTCGGCACCCTGCCGTCGGGTTGTATGTGGTGTCGGTATCGCCTGGTGCGGCGTTGGCCTGCCACGCCGATGTGACGATCAGCGTGGTGACGACACCGACCGTCGCTGCGGCAACGAGCCACAGCATCGAGCCGATGCCGATTCGAATCTCGAGCTGTTTCCCCATGGGTTCCAATGGTCTCATGGGCCGCAACGGGGCGCCGCCGCGACGCGGCGACTGATCGGGAGGTATCTCGGCGCCCTGGGCGGCGCATCTCGCGACTGACGGCACCGAGAAGCCAACGCGCTCCAAGAGCGACCGGGTCGGGCAACACGACGGTGCAGCGCTGCACCGTGGTGGCACCACTACACTGCGTGGTCATGGTGGGCGGGCATCCATCCGGGCCTTCTGGCCTTCCGTCCGGCAAGGTCGCCGACGTCGCCGACGCGATGGTCGACAACGTCGACCGCATCGTGCGCGGCAAACGCGACGAGATCCGGTTGGCCTTGTGCTGCCTGCTCACCGAGGGCCACTTGCTGCTCGACGACGTTCCTGGCACCGGCAAGACCAGTCTCGCCAAGGCGATCGCCAACTCGATCGCCGGCAGCTGGAAGCGGGTGCAGTTCACTCCCGATCTGCTGCCCACCGACATCACCGGGGTGATGGTGTTCGACCAGAAGACCGGTGCGTTCTCGTTCCGCGAAGGTCCCGTGTTCACCAACGTGCTGATCGGCGACGAAATCAACCGCGGGAGCCCCAAGACCCAGTCGGCGTTGCTCGAGGTGATGGAGGAACGCCAGGTCAGCGCCGACGGTGTGTCTCGTCCCGTGCCCCGCCCGTTCTTCGTGATCGCTACCCAGAACCCGCGCGACTTCCAAGGCACCTTCCCGCTCCCCGACGTGCAGCTCGACCGCTTCGCCATGCGCCTGTCGCTCGGTTATGCCGATCCCGACACCGAGGTATCGATCCTCGAACGATTCCACCGCCACCTCGACGACCACGACCTCGAGCCGGTGACCGACGCCACCGAGCTCGATCAAGTGATCGACGAAATCGACCGCATCGAAGTCGTGCGCTCGATCCACGACTACATCGTCACCATCGCCGCGGCCACCCGCAGCCACCCCGATCTGCGGCTCGGCGTTTCCACCCGCGGCACCCTCACCATGCTGCGCGTCGCCCGCGCATTTGCCGCCACCGATTCGCGCGCGTACGTGACACCCGACGACATCAAGGCGATCGTTGCGCCAGTGTGCGCCCACCGCATGGCGTTGACGCCCGACGCTGAACTACGCGGCGTGCGCATCGACGCTGTGCTCGCCGAATTGGTCGAGTCGGTCCCAGTCCCCCGCGCCCGCGAGGGCTGACGTGCTCACCCGCTCCGGGCTCGGGCTGCTGCTGTTCGGCATCACCGCCGCGATCCTCGGTTTGTGGTGGGGCTACGAAGAACTCGTCATCGGCGCCGTCGCCGCCGGTGCCGTCTTGCTGATGGCCGTCCTCGCGGCGCAACGTCCGTTGCGCGCCACCGTTACCCGGCGCGTCGATGCGCTGCGCATCGCCCGCGGCGACCCAATCCCGCTGACATACAAGGTGCGCAACGCCACCGCGTTCCGATCGGGACGAGCGACACTGGTCGACACCTGCGACGACCAGGAGACACGCGTGGAGCTCGCCCCAGTGGCCGCACGCACCGAAGAACTCGTGGACGGTGCCCTCCCCACCCGGCGTCGCGGCGTGTTCGAGGTCGGTCCGTTCGACATCGTGCGCATCGACCCCCTCTGGCTCGCCGTGGGGCGCCGGGCCGATCGGGCAACCGCGTCGGTCATCGTGCACCCCAAGGTGTACGACCTCACCGGACCACATGGGGCGGTGCGGGTCGTCGAGAACGAGTCGGTCATCCGTCGAGCGTCCACGGACCCGATGTCGGGTTTCGTGTCGATGCGTGAATACGTGAGCGGCGACGACCCACGGCTGATCCACTGGCCGACCACCGCACGGCTCGGCACCCTGATGGTTCGCGAGCACGTCGAGGTGCGGCGACCCGAGTTCACCGTGGTCCTCGACACGGCGTTGCGGGCGATCGACCCCGACGACTTCGAAGAGGCGGTCGACGTGGCCGCGACACTGGCGGCCCACGCCATCCGCTCGGGACTCGACGTGGTGCTGCGCACCACATCGCACGGCGTCCCCGGCTCGCCCACAACGATCGCCAGCGAGCCCGAAGTGCTCGACCTACTCACGCCAGTGCAGTGCACCGCCGACGACGACACGATCCCGGTGGCCACACTGTTCTCCGGTGGCCTGGCGCGAAGTGCCGTGCTGATGGTGACCGGCCCGCGCGGACCGTCGAGTCGGTTCGCCTCACTCGATCAGATGGCCACCGTGCGCATCGGACACGGTGCGCAGGGCGGACAAGGGATCTTGTTCGCCGCCGACGACGCCCGCGAGTTCGTGCGCAGGTGGCGATCGTGGACCTGATGTCGCGCGCTCGCCTGGGCATCGTGGCGCTCATCGGTGTGACCCTCGGAGTGCTCGCCTGCGCGATCTTCGACCGTTGGCTGTGGGTACTGCCGTTGGCCGGCGCGCTCCCTGCGGCGGCGGCGATCGTGCGCCCACGATGGACCGCGGTGATCGCGCCTGTTGGCGCCGTGGTTGCAGTGGTCATCGCCGTGCTCAGCCAGGGCGGACAGGCGGGCGACGTCACCGACGCCGCCGTCGCCGGCCCACAACGGTTGCTGACCACCGAGTGGCCGAGCCCGGCGACCGCCGACCTGGTTGGCACCATCGCTCTCCTCGTGGCGGCAGCGACCGCCATTTCAGCGGTCCTCGCAGTGCGGCCGCGCTGGCATCTGCTTCCGTTGGCACCGA
This sequence comes from Actinomycetota bacterium, assembly GCA_039819205.1. Classification (GTDB taxonomy): domain Bacteria; phylum Actinomycetota; class Acidimicrobiia; order Acidimicrobiales; family Ilumatobacteraceae; genus JABSQH01. Next base: position 1,535 of record JBCBSO010000275.1, on the reverse strand, counting down.
CCGTGCTGGCCTACGTCGTGGTCGTCGGCCTCAGTGCGCCGGCTGGCGCGCACCTGGTGGGGCTGCTCGTGATCGGTGTGCTCGCCATCTGCCTCGCTGCGCTCCGGCCAGGGACGTCGCTGGCCGAACGCGTGGGGCTACTGGTCGGTGAGCGGCGGTTGGTGCCGCTCGTCGCCACGGCATTGGCCATCGCGGCGTTGGTCAGCGTGCCGGTGGCGATGTCGGTCCGGGCCGACCCGCGACGGAACGAACCGCCCCAGCGAACGGCGCCACTGCTCGATCCGATCGAAGCCACCCTGGCCCTGCGCAATCTCGACCCGCCGATCGACGTGCACCGCATCGAGTCCGACGGCGCGATCCCGATTCGATGGCGCACCGCGGCGCTGTCGGACTACGACGGCGAGCGGTGGACGCCGACGGTGATCGTCCGGCCGATCGGACAGACGCTCGGCCCGGCCGGACCGACCGCGCAGGACTACGTGATCGACGTGCTCGACGACGACATCTCGCTCGTCCCGCTCCCCGGTCCGCCGGTGGCCATCGACGCTCCGGTGGAGACCGACGCCAACCGTACGGTGGTCCGTCTGGTCGATCGACCCACCGGCCCGATCGCGGTCGCCGCGAACCTCGCCCCGACCGCCGCCAGCGGGGTCGCGCTGGCCACCCGCGAAATCGACGACTCGGTGTCGGGCCTCACTGAACTCGCCGAACAGCTCGGCGGCGAGGGAACCACGATCGAGCGGCTCGATCGCATCGCCGCCACGATGCGCGACGAGTTTGTGCTCGACTCCGGAGTGCAAGGCGGCGGGTTGCAGCGCGCTCTCCTCGAACGATTTCTGCGCGACACGCGGCGAGGCACGCCCGAACAGTTCGCTGCCTCGTACGTGCTACTGGCCCGAGCGCTCGGCGCCGATGCACGCGTGGCCACCGGATTTCTGATCGAACCCGGCGACGGCGCGGTCACGGTGTCATCGGCCGATGCCCAGGTCTGGCCCGAGCTGGCCCTCAGCGACGGCCGTTGGGTTGCGGTTGACCCGGTCCCCGCCGAGGAAGCACCAGACGACACCCCGACCCCGCCCGAACCACGAACACAAACGCCGGCCGCGCCGCAACCACCGATCGCGCCCCCGCCTGAACCAGCCAATCAGGACGACGCCGCCGCGGCGGGAGAGAGCGACAATGACGCCGGCGCGCTATCAACGGCGTTCGACTGGGTGTTGCGGGTGGTCGCCGTGGGAGCGACTGCACTGATGCCCGTGGTGATCGCCGCTGCCTTGATCCTCTTCGTCAAGGCACGTCGGCGAGCACGGCGTCTAAAAAATCGGGTCGCTGCCGAGCGGATTCGCGGCGCGTGGGCGAGCGCCACCGACGCATTGATCGATGGCGGTCTCGCGATCGACGAGGCCGACACCGACTTGGAGATCGCCGGCGCCGGAGCGGCCGTCACCGGAACATCGGCGCAGTGGGAGCTGGGGCGCCTGGCCTCGCTGTCGAGCGCCGCGACCTTCGGCGACCCGGTCGGGCTGGACCCGTCG
>JBCBSO010000274.1:0-5919 GCA_039819205.1 Actinomycetota bacterium | reverse complement strand
CCACCTTCACGATCGGCACGCCGGCGGAGTACGTGAGCACCACAGCCATCTGCAAGATCACGCGCAGCTTCTCGCGGATCAGATCGGCGGAGAAGTCCTCGAAACTCTCGGCGCAGTCGCCGGCCTGGAGGAGGAAGGCGTTGCCGCTGGCCACCCGGGCGAGTTCATGTTGCAGTGAGCGAGCCTCGCCGGCGAACACTAGGGGCGGCAGCGCGGAGATCTGCTTCAAGGCCTGATCGAGTGCTGCCGCGTCGGGCCAATCGGGTTGCTGCCCTGCTGGGAACTCGCGCCACGACGCGGGTGACCACTCGGTTCTCGCTGGGGACATACCGCCAGGTTATCGGGGGGCAAAACGAGAGCGGGGCCCCGTTTCCGGGGCCCCGCTCTGCGCGTTGTTTGTGTGTTGTCGAGGCCGGGCCGTGCTGCCGGCCGGCGTCGGCGTGATCAGACGGCGAGGATCCGCTCGGCGTCGTCGCGCAGGCCAGCGACGGCCCGGCTGACGAGCCGGCGGGCGGCCTCGGCGGTGACGCCCAGCTGCTCGCCGACCTCGCGGAAGCTCTTGCGCTCACCGTCGACGAGTCCGAAGCGGGACTCGACGGCGAACCGGGCTCGGCTGTCGAGCGTGCCGAGCAGCTCGTCGAGCAGGTCGCTATCGACCAGCGTCATCACGTGGTCTTCCGGCGTGGCATCTCCGTTGGCCATGAGGTCGCCGAGGGTGGCATCGCCGTCGTCGCCGACGGTCTTGTCGAGGCTGACCGGGGTGGTCAGGCGGTGCAGCTCGGCGTTTGCCTGGTCGAGCGTCTCGCCGTCGCCGGAGGCTTGGCGCAACGCGGCGCGCAGGCTGGCGGAGCGGTCGCCTGGGATGCGGATGAGGCTGGCCTTCTGGTCGAGTGCCCGGCCGATGGCCTGACGGATCCAGAAGGTGGCGTAGGTCGAGAACTTGAAGCCGCGCCGCCAGTCGAACTTGTCGACGGCGTGCTCGAGTCCGAGGTTGCCCTCTTGGATGAGGTCGAGCAGGTCCATGCCCTGGGGCAGGGGGTAGCGGCGGGCGATCGAGACGACGAGGCGGAGGTTGGAGCGGATGAACCGGTCCTTTGCGTTGGCGGCAGCAGCAACCTTGGCCTTGAGGGCGGCGCTGCGCTTGCCGTTGTCGAGCTGTTCCTGAGCCTCGCGGCCGGCCTCGATCACACGGCTGAGTTCGCGCTCGTCCTCGGCGGTGAGGAGGGGCACTTTGCCGATGTCGTTGAGGTAGAGACCGATGGAGTCATTCATGATGTTCCGTATAACCATTCGTGAGTGAGCGAAGATTCCGCTCGGGTGGTGTGTCATCGGACACACCCTGAGGTGTGAGCGAAGAGATTCTGGAGTCAGTTCTCGGCGCAGCGATATGCGGCGACAGGTGCGGGTGGTGGTGCCGGACGAAGCGGCAGAAAGGTCCGCTGAAGAGGGGTTTCGCCAGGAAACCGCTCGGGCCGAGGGTTGAGAGATGAGGTCGTATGGGGGGTATTCGGAGCCGTACGGCTCTGTGGATGGGGAGCTTCGAACAGTACTACACGTGTCAAGCGTGTCGGGATCGGGCTGCCCGGTTTCGCAAACGTTGCGCATATCGTGGTCGTTCGTGCCCAAAACCGCCGTCCGTCGCCTGCGATGACACGGATTGGGCTGTTCGGGGGGACGTTCGACCCGCCTCACGTCGGTCATCTGGTGACGGCGGTCAATGTCCGCCACGCGCTACAACTCGACGTGGTGATCCTGATGGTGGCCAATGTGCCGTGGCAGAAGGAGGGCTCGCGCCACATCACGCCGGCGCCGGATCGACTGGCGATGGTCGACGCGGCGGTGCGCGACGTGCCCGGCTTGCAGCCCGGTCGTCACGAGATCGACCACGGTGGCAACAGTTACACCGCTGACACGCTTGATGCGCTCGCCAAGGAGTACGTCGACGCCGAGCTCTTCACGATCGTCGGCGACGATGCCGCTGCGGGACTCCGCACCTGGTCGCGGTCAGATGAGGTGGTCGCTTCGTCGTCGCTCGTGGTAGTCGACCGGCCCGGCGAGCACGTGGTGCTCGACGACGACATCGATTGGATCCGGGTGGAGGTGCCCCGGCTCGAGGTGTCGAGCACCGACTTGCGAGCGCGGTTCTCCGATGGCCGGCCGCTCGACTACCTGGTCACCGAGCCGGTGCTCGACGTGATTCGTGAACGGCGCCTCTACGAGCTCGCCGAATGACGGCCCAGTCCGCTCGTCGTCGCCGGCGCACCGTGTTCGTTGGGGCGCTCGCGGTGGTGCTCGTTCTCGCCGCCGCGGCGGGGTTTGTGCTCGGCGTAGTCACGTTGTCGAACTCTGAAGAGGGCGAGGCGGTGGGCATCGACGAGCGGCCACGTATCGAGTTGCCGAACACGCCGAACGGCTTGCTCGTGGTGGAAGGCGTCGACGGCGAGTTGGCGTCGCTGGCGGTGGCCACCCTGCTTCCCGAGGGGCCGGGTGGCTCGCTGGCCACCGTGCCGACCAACGCCGACCTCAACGCCGGATTTGGCGACGAGCCACGCACGGTCGCCACGGCATGGGATGAACTCGACCCCGACGACGCGGAGCAACTCGCCGCGTTTGGTGTCGACGTCGGGGCGATGCTCTCGATCTCCATCGATCAGGTCGGTGTGTACGACCGGACGGCGCTCTCCGCGGCCCTGGCGCCGATCGATCAGGTGGAGGCGACGTTGCCGATCGCGGTCCTCGATAGCGATGCCATCGGCTCGGGCGTGGTCAGCGAGGAAGGCGAGCAAACGCTGCGGCGCAGCGAAGCAGTCGACGCACTCGTGGCCGTCGACGCGTTCTTGTCGCCCGTCGATCAACATGCGCTCGACGTGGCGGTGTGGACCGCGCTGGCCGCGGCGGCGCCAGTCGAGGGCGGCAGCGGCGACGCCGACGACGCTCAGGTGGTGCCGGCATCATTCGATGAACTGCTCGACCGCCTGCTCGCCGGGCCGGTGGTAGTGCGTGATCTGGCCCTCGCCGAGGTCCTGGCGTCGCCGCTCGACGATCCGGGTGGCGAGGTGGCGGTGATCGACCGTCGCGATGCGCTGTTGGTGTTCGGGCAGGTGTCGCCGACGCGCGTGCTGACACCGAACGCCGCGCTGACGTTCCGCGTCGTATCGGATGTAACCGAAGGACAACTCGCAGCGAGCGACGCCAAGTTCGAGTCGATCCCGGAGATGATGCGCAATCTGATTGGCGAGCTGTTGTTCTTCCAGTCCAATCCGGTGTCGATCGATAGCGTGCCCGACGGTGAGGAGGGCGCTGAGCTGGTCACCCGCGTGGAGGTAGCTCAAGAGCAGTTCCTCGCCGACGTCGAGGAGTTGTCCGCGTTGGTGTTCGGCGAATCTGAAGTGGTGTTGGCCGACGAGGTCGTCGAGGGCATCGACGTGGTCGTCACCTTGGGGACCGGCTACCTCGACTTCCGTGCGGCGGTCGATGCCGGCGAGATCGTGGTTGACCTCCCAGACGCCGACGAGAGCGAGGAGCCGGCCGATGGCTGAGCGCGACGAGTCACGCGATCTGGCGCTGCTGACCGCACGTGTCGCCGATGACAAGAAGGCCGACGACATCGTTGTGCTCGATGTGGGCGAGGTGCTGGCGATCACCGGATACTTCGTCGTGGCGTCGGCGTCGAACCCGCGTTTGGTGCGCACGGTGGCCGAGTCGATCGAGGAGGCGACCAAGCTCGAACTCGACCGGGCGCCGGCGCGCGTCGAGGGCCTGCGCGAGCAGCAGTGGGTGCTCCTCGACTTCGGCGACGTGGTCGTCCACGTGTTCTTGGCATCGGTGCGCGAGTTCTACGAAATCGAGCGCCTGTACCTCGACGTCAACCGCGTCGACTGGCGCGAGGACTCCGTCGCAGGCAATCCTGAGCGCGACGACGCCTGAGCGCTGGCGGCGCCGAGATCGCCCGGTGTTACTGCGATGTGGCGAGCAGCGCTGCGGCCGCTCCGGCCAGGGCCGACAGCCGGCGGCGGAACACTGCGATCGACGGGCGGTCGGACTTCAGGCCCGCTGGCGCCAGGATCAGGAGATCGAGCGCTTCATTGATCGTGCGCTTCGGCGCATCGGTGCGCTGACGAAGGAACGCGCGCAACGCACGCTGGGCGCGTCGGGTTGCGGCCTGGGCGACGTCTTCGGCGAACTCGTGCTTGGTCTCCATTAGCTCGTCGCCGTGCGCGGTTGCTGCCAGACCAGCCCACCCATCGCCAATCGATCGCTGCAGGTATCCGTCGAGGCAGTGCGCAAGTGATCCGTCGATCGCGAGTTCGGCGATCGATGCGTCGGCCTGATCGTTGAGTAGCGCACCGAACGCGGCGCGGAAGAGGTCGGCGCGGTCGTCGAAGTACTGATAGAGCGCAGGTCGAGATACGCCGGCGGCCACCGCCAAGTCGGCCATGGAGGTACCGCGATAGCCCTGCGCCGCAAATACCGGGATCGCGGCACGTCGAATCGCGTCGATCCGCTGCGTGCGGCCCGCTTCAGCCGTCGTTGGGGGACCGGACGTCGCAGCCATCGCGAAGAGCTTGACATATCGATGATGAAATGTCAGTGTCTCGATCAGCCTGACATTCAAGAAGCGAAATGTCAGACCACATCCGACTGCGCTGAGACAGGAGTCCCCCCATGAGTGATCGACCGATTGAGAACCGCACCGTCTGTGTCACCGGAGCGTCGAGTGGCTTTGGCCAGGCGATCGCTGAGCACCTCGGCTCCCTCGGGGCGCATGTGTTCTTGATGGGGCGGACAGCAGAGCCGATGGAAGCATCCGCGGCGACGATTCAGGCGGCCGGTGGTAGCGCCGACGTCGCGGCGTTCGATATCACTGACAGCGCTGCCCTGCAGGATTGGATTCGGGGCGCAGCAGACCGCACTGGGCGGCTCGATGTCCTCGTCAACAACGCGGGCCTCGGTGACTTCGGCTCGACGGTGATCGACGGCGACCCCGAGATGTGGAAGAAGATGCTCGATGTCAACGTGTTGGCGTTGGCGATCGGGAGTCAGGCCGCGGTCCGGGCGATGCGGGCGACGAACTCCGAGGGCAACATCGTCAACATCTCCTCGGTGGCGGCGATTCGGCGCGACTCGGGGGTGTACGGGGCCACCAAGCACGCGGTGAACTGCATCAACGCGTCATTGCGCAACGAATTGGAAGACGACCCGATTCGCGTCACATCCATCATGCCGGGCGCGTTCGCGACGAACTTCGTGCGCCACGCCGACCCATCGGTGATTCAAGGCTTCGCCGCCATGGGCGGCATCACCGACTTCGAGGTCAACGAGTCGGGAACCTTCAGCCGGGACGAGATCGATCAGGTGCAGGCGGCACTCAACTCGCAGGTTGGCAATGTGCAGCACATCGCCAACGCCGTCGAGTACGTGATCATGCAGCCGATTGAGCTGAATATCGAAGAGCTCGTGATCCGTCCGCAGAAGAGCATCGTGTAGCGATCCGGTAGCCGCGTCACGGCGAGAAGTCGGGCGGCGCCAGCTCGAAGTGGGCAAACTCGAAGCCCGGGGTAACCGTGCAGCCGACGAGCGTCCAATCGCCGAGCGGTTCGGCCGACTGCCAGTGATGTGGGAGCACGATCGCTTGCGGCTCATGGTGATCGCCGTGGTTGTCGTGCAGGCTGCCGATCGTGGTCGTGCGGATCTCGCCGCGCGCTGGGTCGGCAACGTGTAGTTGGAGCGGCCCGCCGCTGTGGAAGTGCCAGATCTCGGTGGCATCGATGCGGTGCCAGTGGGATCGTTCGCCCGCGGCGAGGAGAAAGATGATTGAGCTGCCGATGTCGCGGCCGTCTCTGCCCGGCTGCCCGCGCCACAGCTCGCGGTAGTGTCCGCCCTCTGGGTGGGGGTGCATGTCGAATCGTTCGATGATGT
>JBCBSO010000273.1:0-5940 GCA_039819205.1 Actinomycetota bacterium | reverse complement strand
GTCCCGCGCACTGCCAGATGTCGCCCGCGCGCGGTGGGCGTCGACCCTCGGTGGCGATGCCCACCAAGTGGCGCGCAACACCGCGGTCGCGCTCGGCAAGCAGCGGAGTCCGTCCGGCGAAGTCGGGTTTGTCCCAACCGACCACCCATCTGAGATCAGCTTGCAGTGGGGTGATGCCGGGTCCGAGCTCATGCCCGTGCAGCGGAAGTCCGGCTTCCAGCCGGAGCGTGTCGCGTGCGCCGAGACCCGCAGGTGTCGCGCCCGCGGCAACGAGCGCGTCCCACAACGCGGCTGCGGCGTCGACGGGGACGGCGATCTCCACTCCGCGTTCGCCGGTGTAGCCGGTGCCGGCGACCGTGCAGTGCTCCCCCGCGTACTCGACGCGGCCAACGCGGAACCGCCCGACGTCGGCGACGCCCGGCATCACCGTGTCGGCGACGGCGGTCGCCGTCGGCCCCTGTACGGCGATCACTGCGCGTTGTGCGGTCGTATCTACACCGCCCAACGCGGCGACCACATTGTCGGTGTTCGACGCATTGGGCATCACGTCGAAGCGTCCCTCGCCGCCCGGGTGCCACCACACGATGATGTCGTCGACGACTGACGCGTCGTCGGGGTCGAGGAGGTGCGTGTACTGCGCACGACCCGGGCCGATCTTGGCGAGATCGTTGGACAGCGTCGTTTGGAGACGGTCGAACGCGCCCGGCCCCTCGACCCGCACGGTGCCGAGATGCGATACATCGAAAATCGCCGCCGCCTGACGACACGCCATGTGCTCGGCAATGGTGCCCGATGGGTAGGCCATCGGCATCTCCCACCCACCGAACTCGGCCATCGTCGCCCCGAGCGCACGGTGCGATGCGTCGAGCGGCGAGTGCTTCATCGGTCGGTCTGTGCTCAACCGCTGGCGCGGCGCGCTTCGAGTTCCACGACATCGACGTCGCCATCGTCGTTCGACTCGGGAGCGAGATCTGCTTCGAGTTCCTCTTTCACTCCGCCGAGCGACAGCACGTTGAGCACGCCCTGGCCCTGTTGCAGCACGTCGACGAGTTCGTCGCCTTGGCACAACACGACCGATCCACCGTCGATCACGATGTGCGCGGCGGCGATGTCGGTGCTCACGTGCTCGCGGAGATAGGCGAACACCTTGCGCACCTGCTCCAGCTTGATTCCGGCATCGAGCAGCTTCTTGATCGTCTTCAGTTCCAGCAGATCGTTGTAGCTGTACCGCCGCCGACTGCCGCTGCCGGCCGCATCGCTGAGCGACGGGCGGATCAGGTCGGTGCGCGCCCAGTAATCGAGTTGACGGTACGAGATCCCGACCACCTTGGCGGTCTTCGTTCCAGAAAATCCGTCGTCGTGCTCGGCCGCAGTGGCCGGCTGCTCCTCGTTCATCGTCGTCCTCCGATGCGATGTGCCCAACGTGTGATCGCGGTGCTCACACAGGCGTAGTTACAGCAGTGTGAGCAGGCCGATGGTACGCGAGCTCGCGCGTGCGGTCAATGCCTGCGCCGGTCGATCCGCTCATCAGCCGGAAGCGACGGTGACACCCGACGCGCAGATGGCACGAATCAGGATCGTGTTCGACTCAGCTGCTCCCGTGACGCCGGCGGTCCAGCTCCCGAGTGTTTCCGAGGGCCCGTTGCGCGTCCAATCGAGGTTGGTCGGGTGGTTCTGCAGCACAGCACTCCCGGAAATCACGCGCTTGCCGGAGGGGCAGTTGATCGAGCCCCCCTGAGATTCGCCGGCATTGCCGAGCGACACCGGGATCTCGGTCTCGACGAATTGGAAGTCGCGCACCAGTCCGTCTTTGCCGTAGTAGCCGACCACGTCGAGCACCACGTCGACCTGGCCCTTGAAGTTCTGCACCCAGATCGCTTGGTCGGATCCAACCTTCACGTCGACCTTGTTCGCCGTTGCCGACTGACCGGCGAGCCAGTTGAGGTTCGACACCACCGGGATCTCGCCACCTGTCGGGTACAACCGCAGGTTCGACTGTGCCGTCGGGTTGACGACCGTCACGTTCAGAGCGATGCCCTCGATGTCGGGCGGCAGCATGCAGTTGCCATTGGTCCCGGCAACGGGCTGGACGTAGCGGTTCTCGAAACCCGGACCGACCGGTGTCTTCTTCGGCCCGTCGGGTTGTTCGTCTGGCCGAGTGTCGGCGAGACGACACGGCTCCACCGGGGTGAAGGTGGTGCCGTCCTCGTCGCCCTCGGCACCCACCTGCCACGCCTGCGTGACGATCAACGTCACGACCAGCGTGAGCGCAACGCCCGTGGCGAACCACATGAGCGACCGAATACGAACGGTTCCATCGAGGGTGGTCATGGCGGCACCGTACCCGGCCGGCTGATCCTCACTTGACATACGCTCCCGCACCGTGACGGCGCGTCTCATCGTTCATCTCGGACCGCACAAGACGGCGACGTCGTTGTTCCAAGCCGCGCTTTTCGGCGCGGCCGACGATCTCACCCGAGCGGATATCCACCTCGCCAGCACGGGTCGGCGGGGTAACGGACACCACGATCTGGCTGCCGCCCTGATGCAGGGCGACCGGGCGATCAACGCCGACACGGCCGGTCGACAGCTAGCGGGCTGGAGCGAGCTACGGACCGAACTCGATGCGCTCGACGATCGGTCGACGTTGATCGTCACCTCCGAGAACTTCTCCCAGGTCGGCGACGCAGAGGTCGCGGCGATCGAGCCGCTCCTCGCCGATGTCGACGTAACCATCCTGTGCGGCCTGCGCGACCCGGTCGCCCTCGTACCGTCGTTGTGGCAGGAGGGCATCAAGTGGAGCCGGCAGTGGTCACTCGACGAGGCCGCTCCCCTACTGCTCGGTGACGATCGAGTGCAGCTGTTCCCGGTCCTCGGGCGATGGCGTGCGGCCGCCGGCGCAACCAACGTGGGCGCGGTGGTCGTTCCCGGTCACGGATCGGCGAGTGCGCTCGACGGTCTCGCAGCCGCGCTCGAGGTCGATCGAGCGACGTTCGAGTCGTGGTCCTCCGGCGTTGCGAATCCGTCGCTGTCGTGGGTCCACGCCGAAGCGATCCGTGCGGTCTCGACGGCGATGGACCCGACCGACTCGCGGGACACGCTGGTCGAGCGGCAGCGCATGGCGCAATCGTTCGCCGGCTACCCCCTGACGGAGCTCGATGCCACTCCCCCATCGCTGACCGCCGATACGGCGGCCGCGGCCCAGCACCAACGAACACGCCTCATCGAGCGGATCGGTCCCAGCGACGTCACGCTGCACGGCGATCTGACCATGCTGGCCGCTGACGCGCGCGCACCAGCGACGCCACCGGGCGACGACGCGATCGCCGCCGCCCTCGAACAGCTCGCCGCTCACGATCGCAGCGCTGGTGCATGCCACGTCACAGCGATCGACGCCGCCCGATCTCAGCTTGCGGCACACCCTCCTCGGCGATCGCTGCTCGGCCGCCTCCGGCGTCGTTGACCATGAGGGTCACCACTTCTCGGCGTCTGACATCGCGGTTTCCGCCAACAACGGCGCCGAGAAGCCGGAGACGATGGGGATCGGCTACTCGAAGTCTTCGGGGCTGACGTTCTCGATGAAGTCTTTGAATTCATCGATGATCTCCTCGGCCGACTCCTCCGGCTCTTCGGGAGGATCCTGGCCGAGTTCGTCGATGAGCTCTTCTGACGCAAACAACGGCGCTGCGCAGCGCACGGCGAGGGCGATCGCATCGGATGGCCGGCTCGACACCACCTTGTTGCCGTTGGCAGTGGTGAGATGCAGCTCGGCGAAGAAGGTGCGCTCGCGCATCTCGGTGACCACCACGCGTTCGATCTCGGCGCCCAGCTCGCCCAGCACATTGAGAAACAGGTCGTGGGTCAGCGGCCGCGGCGGGTCGAGCCCTTCGAGGGCGTAGTGAATCGCCGACGCTTCGGGGCTCCCGATGTAGATCGGCAGCAGGCGGTGCCGTCCTTCCTGCTCGCGTAGCAGCACCATCGGGGTGTTCGCCGGCACTTCGACCCGGACACCGACCAATTCGAGCGGGACCACGCCTCGATCGTACCGCCCGGCTGCCGAGCTGTCCCCTCGGTGCGTCGACCGCCGCTCAGCGCTGACGGTGCGGCGCCAGGGCGGAGCGCATCATTGCCGCGCGCAGCTGCGCGCCAAGATCTTCGAGCGCCGACATCTTGTCGATCGCTGTCGCTCGTGCCTCGGGGTTTCGCTGGCGCATCAGCGGCTGGATCAGCTGCTCGATCAAGCCGGCCTCGCGATCAGCAGCGACGCGCCATCCGCGGAGGTGGCGGGTGTCGACACCGACGTCGAGGAAACGCTTGCAGATAATCGCGATCTCCACAGCCTCTTCGCCGAATGCGGACGCGCCCTCGGTGGGGAGCAGGCCGTATCGATCGAGTTCGGCGAACTCGGCGCTGCTGATTCCGGCCATCGCACACAATTCGTCGGCGGTGAGCAGCACGCCAGGCAGCACCGCAGGTGCTGGTTGCGGCTGTTGCTGCGATGGACCCGACGGGCGTGCAGGTGGTTCAACGTCGGTGAGACGGCGAGGTGTGGACGCGGCGGGTGCGTGGTCAGCCGGCGTTCCCGTTGTTGGCTGAGATGACGTTGATGGAGATGACGTTGATGAGGACGGCGTGGACGTCGTCGTGGTTGATGGTTCCGTCGCAGCTGGCGGCGACTCGGCGGGGCGGGCATCAGTGCGCATGAACAGCGCCTCGGCGCCCGTCGGGATGCCGCTTCGACGCTCGCCCGGCTCGGGATCTGGCTCACCCACGTTCTTGATGCCGCGCGGCCGAGGCTGCTCCCCGGTCGGGTCGATCTCGCCGGAATCGAGTCGGTCCTTGATCACCCGCAGCGGCAAATAGTTCTCCTTCTGCTCGCGCAAGATGCAGCGCAGCAGCTCGACATCGTCGTCGTAGAACTTGCGATACCCCGACGCCGTGCGCTCGGGGTCGATCAGCCCTTGGCTCTCCAGGAACCGAATCTTGGAGATGGTGACATCGGGGAACTCTTCGAGAAGCAACGCCAGCACTTCACCGATCGAGAGGTGCGCTGCGCCGACAGGGTGATCAGCCATCGTTCCGTTCGAAGAACACCAACCGGAACTTACCGATCTGCAGCTCGTCGCCGTGACGAAGCAGCAGCTTGTCGATGCGTTCCTGGTTGACGTAGGTGCCGTTCAACGAGCCGGCGTCGCTGACGACGTATCCCTCCGGGGTCCGTTCGACCTCGGCGTGACGGCGCGACACCGTGATGTCGTCGAGGCTGATCTCGCTCTCGGGATGACGGCCGAGGCGGGTGAGCGACTCGTCGAGGCTGAAGCGGGCGCCAGCCTGCGCCCCTGCGCGCACGATCAGCACGCCCACTTCGGTCGGCAACTCGCGCACCGGCACGACCACGTCGTCGTCGGGACCCGGCGCGTCTTGCAGCGGATCGACGGCGGTGAGCGTGATCGTGCGGTCGTCGAGCGAGTCGAGTGCCGACCCGCAGCTGGAGCAGAAGCTGCTCCCCGGCGGGTTGCGGTGGCCGCACTGATTGCAGAAGACGTAGCCCGTCATGCGTCACCTTCGGTGAGCGCACGGTACCCGTCGGCGTCGAGGAGTTCGTCGAACTGGCCGGGAGCGTTCATCTCGATGGTGCAGATCCAGCCCTCGCCGTACGGGTCGGAGTTGAGCAGTTCGGGGCGCTCCTCGAGTGCATCGTTCACGGACGCCACCGTGCCCGACACCGGTGCGTAGATGTCGCTGACCGACTTGGTGCTCTCGACCTCGCTGAACGAGTCACCGGCTGCCACCGACGCCCCAGCATCGGGAATCTCCACGAACACCACGTCGCCCAACGAGTCTTGGGCGTACTCGGTGATACCGATCGTGACCGTGGTGCTGTCGCCGTCGCGCCGAATCCATTCGTGGTCGGACGAATAGCGCAGCTCGGGCGGCACG
>JBCBSO010000272.1:0-5952 GCA_039819205.1 Actinomycetota bacterium | reverse complement strand
CCGGCAGGCGGCAGGGGAGTCGACAGCAGCGTCAGCTGGCGATGTGCGGCTCGCCTGCCGACTCCCGGCTCGTTTCATCATGGCGACCATCAACCGAGTTCGACCACACGAGGTGCCACAGCTCGTCGCGGTCAAAGGCGTACCGGGCACCGGCGACGCGTGGCGGTTCGGTCGTGGCCTCCACCGGGCGACGGCGCGGATCAAGCGCATCGACGGCGGCACCCGTGAGCTCGACGACCACCCGGCGGCGATCTTGGCGGGCGGCACGTAGCGCGACGAGCACCTCGCCGGCGTCCGCCAATTCGGCGTCACCGATGGCGATCGTCTGCGCGTCGTTCCACGGCGCATGCACCGGTCGCCGGTCGACGACGACGAGCGACCGGCCGAGCGCATCGGGACCGGGAAGTCGGGGACGCCACGTTGGCGATGGCCCCGCCGGCGCCTGCCGGGCGTGCCCGTCGGCGGACACCGCTCGTGGCGCGCCGTCGGCAACACGCGCACGCCGCCCGGATGGCTCGGACGAGGACAGAACAGCGTCTGACGAACCAGAAGTGCGGCCTTGCCAGCAGGCACGCACTTCGGCGGGTGTGTCGTGGGCGCCGCCGCAGTGAGCGCACCCGATCGCCATCTGTGCGACCCTAGCGACCATGTCGATCGGACACGACGAGACCACGACGCCCGTCGATCCCTCCATGAATCGTCCCGAGTTGATCCTCGTGCGCCATGGCGAGACCGAGTGGAGCCGGACCCGCCACCACACCGGGCGCACCGATATTCCCCTCACCGACCATGGCCGCGAGCAAGCGCGCAACCTGCGGGGGGCGATCGCCACGTTCCCGATCGTGCACGTGTTTGCCAGCCCACTGCGGCGCGCCTGGGAGACGGCTGAGTTGATGGGTCTGTCACCGACGGCCGACGACGACCTCCTCGAGTGGGACTACGGCGACTACGAGGGGCGCACCACCAACGAGATCCGCCAGGAGATCCCGGGATGGTCGGTGTGGACCCACCCGATTCTCGGCGGGGAGTCGATCGACGAGGTCGGCGCCCGCTGCGACGACCTGATCACCAAGATGCTGACACTGGAGGGGCCGATCGCCCTGGTGGCCCACGCCCACATCCTGCGCGTGCTCGGCGCACGGTGGATCGAATCGCCCTGCGTGGAGGGGCAGCGGCTCGCACTCGACACCACCACGATCTCGTTGCTCGGATGGGAGCGCGAGAATCGCGTGATCCGCCGCTGGAACGATCCGGTGGGTTGGGAGTACGGCTCGGCGTAACCCCCGTCTCAGCGACGATGGTTGCCGCGCGCTACCAGGCGATCTCCGGAAAGCCGTAGGTGACGCACAAGCCAGCGCCATTGACGATCAGCAGCGCACCGATGATCACCGCCACGGTGAACACGCGTGCAGGTGATCGCCCGCCGGCTTGGGGCACGGGCATGTACCACTCGGGCAACAATGCTCCCTCGTTCGAGGGGCCATGTGGGCGCCATGGGGTGGCGTCATCGTCGAGTTCGGGGTCCCGCTCGGCAGCCATCGCCAACGCCGCCAGCTCGTCGTCGGTCCACTCGTCGCCAGCCGGGCGCTCCATGTGGCCAACCTAGTAGCAGCGACGGGATTGCCGACCGCGATGCCCACGATGGGTAGTGTGCGATACGCCAGACGATCACGGGACGAGGGGACACATGGCCGAAACCGTCGAGGCGACTGACCAGGTCAACGGACCGCGCATCTTCGGAAGATGGGCGTTCTGGCCGCTGCTGGTCGGCGCCGTCAGCATCACCGCAGGCTTGGCGTTCGGCTACGACCAGGGCGTCATTGGCGGTGCGCTGACCTTCATGCAGGACGAGTTCGGTTTCGGGAGCTTCGTCGAAGGTCTGATTACGAGCTGGGTAACGATGGGCGCCCTGTTCGGCGCACTTGCCGGCGGAGCACTCGCCGACCGGTTCAGCCGGAAGCGGGCGCTCATCATGGCTGCCTACTTGTTCATGATCGGTGCGCTCGTCCAGGCGTTTGCGCCCACGGTGCTGATTCTCATCGCCGGTCGCTTCGTGATCGGATTCGGCGTCGGCATCGCGTCGGTGGCCGCGCCGATGTTTGTCGCCGAGTCGGCCGCCCCCGACATCCGCGGCCGTCTGGTGTCGGGGTATCAACTGGCCATCACCATCGGCATCCTCGCCGCTCAGTTCGCCGACTACGTGCTCAGTGAGACAGGAACGTGGCGACTGATGGTCGGCCTGGCGGCGATTCCCGGACTGTTGTTGCTCATCGTGATGACCCCTGCACTGCACAGTCCTCGCTGGCTGGTGTCAGCGGGTCGCGTCGACGACGCACGCGACGCACTGGCCAAGTACCGCGGACCGACCGTGGACGTCGACGCCCAAATCGCCGAGATCGAGGAGAATCTCGCGGACGAGCCCGAGTCGAACTGGGGCGACCTCCTCGTCGGGGGTGCCCGACGAGCGCTGGTCATCGCCGTCGGCCTGGCGTTGTTCCAGCAGATCACCGGGATCAACGCGATCATTTACTACTCCAACGAGATCCTCGCCGACGCCGGCTTCAACGACGCATCGTCGCAGGCCGGCGCATCGCTCGTGTCGGTCGGGTGCGTCAATGTGGCGGCGACGTTCATCGCCCTCGCCTTCGTCGACCGTCTCGGACGCCGACCGTTGCTGATCGCCGGACTCGCCGGGATGCTCCTCGGCTTGGTCGGCCTCAGCATCACATTCCTGTACGAAGCACAACCCGACAACACCAACACGATCGTGGGCTCGCTCTCGGTGATCTGGATGGTGGTGTTTATCGCCTCGTTCGCGTTCTCGCTGGGGCCGGTCGTGTGGACGATCATCTCCGAGGTGTTCCCCAACCACATTCGGGCCAAGGGGATGTCGCTGGCGACCGCCGTGAACTGGGGCGCTGCGTTTGTGCTCACGTTGGTGTTCCCCGACCTGATCGACTCGATCGGAAACTCCGCAACGTTCGCCATCTTGGCGGTCCTGACGCTCATCGCCATGGGCTGGACGTGGGCCAAGGTGCCCGAAACAAAGGGTAAGTCACTCGAGGAGATCGCCGACATGTTCGAGCGCGACGAACTCGACGTGCCGCGACCGACGACGCCGTCACAGTGACCCGCTCCCATAATTTCGCCAACAGTCAGGGCTTCGCGGCATAACTCAGCGCGAACAAGCGAGACGGCCATGAACGAGACCGACCTCCCAACCCCGGCACAACAGTGGGCGGACGAAGCTCGCCTCCACGTGAATGCCCTGTCACCCGACAACTATCGGCGCATCGTTCATCCCGATTTCGTTCAGGAGTCGCGGCGCTCGGCGCCATTCACCGCAAACCGGGAGCAGGCGCTCGGCTCAATTGAAACGATGCGCCAGATGGGCCTGCACGTCGCCGGCGTCACTGTCGCCGTGGCTGGCCCCCACCACCTCCTCACACGTCGGCGCTATGAGCATCGCCAAGGGGTCGTCGAGTTGCTGGCCATCACCGAGTGGACCGCCGACGGCAAGATCATCCGAATGATCGAATTTGAGGTCGACGCGCTGGACGACGCAGTCGATGAGCTGCGGTCTGCAGCCGGCGATGAGCCGCTGATCGTCGAGGGCTGACGCCTCAGCGACGCCGCCGAGCCATGTCCGGGGTCAGCCGTCGCCGGGCATGCGGGAACACCTCAGAGAACGAGGACTCGCCGGCGTCGGTAGCCACCAGCAGCAGCTCGGCATCGGTGGGCAGCGGTACGTGGGGGTCGGGGTTGGCCCGCACGTCGCCGCTGCGGTCGAGCGCCACAACGTTGCATCCAGTTCGCCGTTGGAGATGCACTTCGGCCAGCGTGCGGCCGGCCAACTCCGCCGGCATCGGCGAGCGGAACACGTTGAGACCGTGGGCCACCAACAGCGTCTCGTCGCCGCGGAAGTGATTCCAGATCGCCGCCGATCCGGTCGCCGCGTATGACAGCACCGCGTCGGCACCGGCGCGATACAGCGTGGACACGTTACGGTCCTGACGCGACCGGCTGACGATCCGCGCGTCGGGACGCAGCCCGCGGCAGTAGCGGGTGAGGTACACGTTGACGTTGTCATCGTGGGTCGTGATCAGGATCGAGCCGGCACTGTCGATCCCGGCCTCCTCAAGCACGGCCCGATCAGCCGCATCGCCGATCACGTAACGCGTCCCGCTGCGTTGCCGCTCGGGCAGCTGTTCGATGATCGTCGGCTCGACGCCCTCGTCGGCGAGCGTGGCGGCGATCGCCCGGCCGACGCGTCCACCGCCAATGATCAACGCCGTTGATGCCGCCGGGGTATCGACGGCGTAGGCCTCGTCGAAGGCTCGCAGCTCGGATTCGCTGCCGGCGAGGATCAGCAGCGACGTGGACCGCAGCTCGGTGTCGGCTGAGGCCACCGTGAACTCGCCGCGCTCCCAGACGCCGATGATGCCGACGTTGATTCGCTCGCGTAGCCGAATCGTCCCCAACGTGGCGCCAACCAGATCGGTGCCAACCACGCCGGCCTCGGCGATGCATAGTCCACCAAAGTTGCCGATCACGTGGGTCCGGCCACCGAGACCGAGCGCGCGGGCGGCCATCGCTGCGCCGAGCACCTCCCCCAGCTGCACAACGCGATCAGCGCCGGCGATCTCCAAGATGTCGACTGCGGCCGGCGAGTTGGCGCTTGCAACGATGCCCACGTCCGGAGCGATCTCGCGCACGGTGAAGGCGATGTTCGTGTTGGTCTGGTCGTTCTGCGTGGCAACGACGAGCGCCGCCGACTGCACTCGAGCATGTCGGTAGGTCTCGGGGTCGTCGAGCGGACCGACCATGACACGCCGGCCCTCGTCGTGGAGCCGGCCGGCGGCTTCCACATCGTCGACGACCACGACGTAGGGCACCTCAGCGCGGGTGGCATGTTCGATCACATCCTCCTCGACCGGACCGAGCGAGGTGAGGATGAGATGGCCGGTCGTCGACGTGTCAACACGGCGCGGCGCGCGGCGAGCCTCACGGTCGTTCATCCACGGGATGAACACGAACTGGATGAACACGAACGGCAACATCACCAACAAGAACGCCGATCCGGATAGCAGCACCACTACGGAGAACACCCGGCCAGCGTCGGATTCGAACGTGATGTCACCGAACCCGAGCGTGGTCATCGTGGTCAGCGTCCAATACACGCTCGTCGGCCAGGAGAATGAGCGGCCCTCCCGATCCATCAGCTCGTGAAACACCGTGCTGAAGAGCGCAACCATCACGACAAAGATCGCCAGCAACACGAGAATCGTCTTCAGCTGGCGCCGCCGCTCGGCGCGACGCACGGCATGACGGGACCGCTCGTCGTCGGGCAACGACGGGTCGGCAGCACCGCCGATCCGCTGAGTGACCTGGGCAATCGTGGCGCCCAGCGATTTCAGCACGCCGCCACGTTAGAGCGTTGCCGCTGATGTGCGAACGTAGGGCCATGCGCGCCCTCCCGATGAACGACGACTTGCTCCGCTACGCGATCGACCACGCCAACCCAACAGCTGACCCGGTCGCTGCGGAGTTGGCGGCGTTGACGGTGGAGCGCTTCGGTGGGCGGTCGGCAATGAACATCGCCGAAGACCAGGGCCGGTTCCTGAAGATGCTGGTGGAGATCAGCGGCGCGTCGACCGTGGTCGAGGTCGGCACGTTCACCGGAATGTCGGCGTTGTGGTTGGCGCGCGGGCTCCCGCCGGGTGGGCGCCTGATCTGCTTCGAGCTCGTCGACACGTACCTCGACACCGCGCAGACGGCATGGCGAGCAGCAGGCGTCGACGACCGCATCGAGGTGCGCATTGGTCCTGCAGCCGACGGACTGGCGGACCTTCCTGTGGAACCACATGTGGATCTGGCATTCATCGACGCCGACGTCCGGCTGGATCCGCTGGGGCTGGCCCGTCTGTGTCAACGCAAAGACGCGAGTTGCGT
>JBCBSO010000271.1:0-5967 GCA_039819205.1 Actinomycetota bacterium | reverse complement strand
TACCTCATACCGGTCCACTATCCAGGCGAGACCCTGGCGATGATCGATCACGTACGGTCGACTGGGATCCAGAACGACATCCTCGAACGTACTGCGTCTGCGCTGGCGGGGTCTCATGACTGATCACGCACTGCATCCCGTAGGGGCGAGCGATGTCGGCGTCGTGATCGCCGCACGCAACGCCGCTGCCACGATCGGCGCCTCAATCGAGAGCGTGTTGGCCGAGTCGGTACCGCCGAGTTGCATCCTGGTTGTGGACGGTGCGTCGACCGATCGCACTCCCGACATCGCCTTGGGCCTGGGTGTCACTGTGGTCGCTCAGGACGGTGCCGGACTCTCGGCCGGCCGGAACCAGGGTGTTGCGGCGTTGGACACTGCCTTGGTCGCATTCTGTGATGCCGACGATCGATGGGCGCCGGGATCGCTCGCCGCGCGTATGAGACATCTCGGTAGCGACCTCGATCGGAGCGCAGTCATCGGCCACTACGTCGCGGCATGCGTCGACGGCCGGACCGATACCCGAACCGAGGTCGCACGGCAATCGCCGAGGCCAGCGTGGACTCCAGGAGGACTGTTGGCGGGGCGCGGAGTGTTCACGCGCGTCGGCCCATTCTCCGAGGCCCTCACCGTTGGTGCAGACAGCGATTGGCTCGTCAGGCTTTCACAGTCCGACATCGACGTTTCGTTGATCGACGACGTCGTCCTCATCAAGGGTGTGCACGCGGGTCAGATGTCTCGCGACGTACCTACCTATCGTCGCGAATTGCTCCGTGTTGCGCGGAGCTTCGTGAGGGAAGCGCGCGACCGATGAGTACCCCTCGCCGCGTGCTGAGGGTGATCCCGAGGTTCATCGGCGGGGGACCTGAGCGATCGATTCTTGCGCTCGCTGGCGAACTCGCCGCGCTCGGCGAGACGGAAGACACGACCGTTGTCGTGCTCGATCCGCCCGTGACGCCAACGATGTTGCTCCAGGCGCGCCGTCTTGGCGTCGCCCTCGTCGTGGATCCGACCGACGCGACGTTTTGCGACCTCGTGGATGCGGCTGATGTGGTCGTGCTCCACTTCTGGAACCATCCCCGCTTGTACGAGCGTTTCGGTCGCGTGGAACTGCCGGCGTGTCGTGTTGTTGTCGTTGTCCACGTCGCGGGAACCACGGTGCCGCAGGTTTTCACCAGCGAGGTGGCGGAGCTGGCTGACGCGTTGGTCCTTACCGCTCCCATCTGCCGGGACTCACCGGGTGCAACGGCCGTCCACGACCGGATCCCGACGATCGTCATGCCGTCGCCCATCGATCGGTACCGCCTCGAGGCCGCAGTGCACGGCCGCCGACGCGCGGTCGCGCCCGGATCGGTCGACCGACCGTTCACCGTCGGGTACGTGGGCTCACTCAATCACGGAAAGCTGCATCCGAGAATTGTGGAGCTGTGTGCATCGGTCACATCGGGTCGCGTTCGATTCCGCTTCGTCGGCTCAGGCGCCGACCCGGAGGCGTTGCAGCGCCGTTTCGACGCAGCCGGCATCGGCGACCGGGTGCGGGTCGACGGTCCAACCGAGGACGTCGGCGCCGTGCTCGCCGAGTTCGACGTGTTTGGGTATCCGCTGGCGTCCTCGACGTACTCCACCACCGATCGCACGCTGCAGGAGGCGATGTGGGTGGGCGTGATGCCAGTGGTGCTCGCCGGTTCACCAGTCGAACCAATGATCGATCACGATCGAACTGGGCTGATCGTCGATCAGGCCGAGTGGGGAAGCGTCATCGAAGCGCTCGCGCGAGACGATCGTTGGCGAAGCCGCCTCGCCCGATCAGCGCGCGCTGCCGCTCGCGATCGGTTCGACCCCGAGCGCGCAGCGCACCGATGGCTGGACTTTGTTCGCATCGTCCTCGCTGCGCCGAAACGGCGCCGCGCCCCGGTGTTCGGACGAACAACGTCGACTTCGCAACGCTTTGTGTGCTCCCTCGGGCCGTTTGGCGGCCCATTCGCAGTGAGCCTCGGCACCGAGGGCGGCGACGTGGCTGGCGCCGAGCACGAGATCAGTGCATCGCCCGCCATATTGGTCAGCGGCGAGGGCGGCATCGTTCACTACCTAAACAGCGATCCGCACGATGTCGTCCTCCGGCATTGGGCAGGGCTGGCGTCAAGAGCAGATGGCGATATCGACCAGCTTCATCACGCGCCACAGCTAGACGCGTGAGCGTCTCGGTGACGGACGTTTCACCGTCCCGGCCGTGCCTCGGCGCGGCTCAGCCAATCGGCGAGCGGGTCGAATGCGAATGGGTCGTATCCGCCGATCTGCTCGAACTCTTCTCGCCGCCTGACATTCGGCGACGAGCCGCCCCTTCCGGCTCCACGGCGCTGCTCGAGGGTCCGCACAAGGTCGCGGTCGCTCCACACCTCAAGATCTCCGAAAACCACAAGTTCGCCGCTGCTCAGCGCAAGGCCAGCGTTGCGCGCTGCGGCCAGGCCGAGGGACGGTTGCTGGAACTCGATGACGTGCCGGGCATCGGGTCCCGATGATGCTGTACTCGGATGTAGCGGGGGACCACCGTCGTGTCCGACCGTGATCTGTGCTGATGCACCGAGTCCGTGAGCCTCTCGGCGAATCGACGCGACCTGTGAACTCGCCTGTGCCGTTGCCCCCGACGACGTGAGGATCACCGCGATGTCGGCGGCCGGCCGCAGCAGTGCGTCGTACAGCGTGCGGTAGCTGTGAGCACACGCGTCCAACGAGTAGCCGTGCACGGCGCGCGCCCGAGCCGTTGCTCCCATTCGGGTCGCGAGGTTGTCGTTGTTGAGCAGCTCGACGACCGGCTTGGCGAGGACGTTGGGCGTGGATTCTGCCTCATCGTTACTCACGAGGAAGCCGTTCGCACCGGTCTCGATCAGCCGATCGAGGCCGGCAACGTCGGTTGCCACAACTGGGCGGCCAGCTGCACCCGCCTCGACGGCGACGAGACAGAGCCCCTCCCATCGCGACGGCGTCACGATCACGCGTGCCTTCGACATGATCGCTGCGACGGCCTCGCGTTGGACGCCGCCAACGATGCGCACGTGCTGCTCCAGCCCGAGCCCTGCGATCTGCGAGTGCAGGCCATCGGCGTCCGGTCCGCTGCCCACGATGGTGAGGGTCGCGTCAGGGCGCATCGCAACGATGTCGGGCATCGCTGCGATCAAGCGGTCGAACCCCTTCTGCTCGGTCAGCCGGCCGACCGCGAGGATCGCCGGCTCTGGCGGTATGTCGGACGGGTCGGGACCGGAGTCGATCCCGTTCGGGATGGTGACGAATCGATGCGCCAGGTCGAGATGCTCCGTGGCCAGCCGGCGACCAACGGTTGGCGATACCGCAGTGATGATGGTTGACGCTTCCATCAGCCGCCGCATCACCTTGGCCCTGCCCTGCGCGCCGGCGCCCTGCCCGTGGGTCTCATTGTGCACCGTCGTGACGGTTGGCGCCGGGGCGGCGCTGAGTGTCGATAGGTGCAGTAGCGGGTTCGCGTCGGCGAGGTGAAGGTGATAGAGCGATGGTCGAAGCTCGGACTTGAGCTGGCTCACCCTGCGTCGGCGTTCGAACAACCGCTGTGCGTCGGAATCATCTGGGCCCGTGAGTAGATCGGCACGGATCACGCGTACGCCGTCGATAACCATGTCACTTGGACCGCCACGCGACACCAGGAGGTCGGGACGGTACCGCCCGAGCGCCGGCGCCACTGTCGCGGCGAACGTCTCGATGCCACCAATCTCTGGCGGGTACGCAGGAACCCACCACAGCGGACTTTGCGTGCTCCCTCCCGGGCGTGTGGTCATGGCCTGGCGTCAGCCGCCGACTCTGAACGCGGCGTCGTCGATCACGACCTGCCAGCGGGCCGAGGAAACGACCTCGAGTGCGGTGATGTCTCGGTAGTCGGCGTCGAAATAGACCGCACCTGTCGTCGCTAGCTCGAGCGAGTCCTCGTAGACAAGTTCGTCGTCCCGCCACGCCTGCACCGTCACCGGGTGGCTCTCCGCAGCGGGCCACGCGACGCCGAAGTACGCGCCGACGAAGTCGAACGGCTCATCCGACGAAACGCGTCCCGGGCTGCCCGACCCGTTGTATGCCACAAACTCGCCCGAGGTGTTGGTGTTCACGTACCCGGGGCCGCCGTACACGAGCCGGTGGGTCGCTACCCAGTTCGACCAGTTGAGACCGCCGTACCCGTTCGGGATCTCGGCAATGGTGTTCGCCGCAGTGAAGTCGTCGAACCCGAGGACAACCTCGGCCGCTTGCGTTGGCGCGTCGTGGTTGACAGAGCTTGACACCACCACCGGCACGTCGGTGACCTCAACGGCGCGTACCATCGGCGCTGCATCGCCATCCGATAGCGACACCATCCACTCGCCGCGCACGACGTCCCCGGCGTATCGGCCATCCGCCACGTCGGCGTCCACCTGTTCCGATCCGTTCTCGATGATGACTTCCTCGGCGGTGCTGTTTTGCAGCTCAAGCGACCCACTGATGGTCAACGCCGGTGTCAATCCGTAGGGCTCGCACTGATCAACTGCGACTATGCCGACGGGCGACCCCTCCAGCTCGGCGAACTCGACGACGCGCTCGACTGAACCCGTGGTCAGCATGAAACTCTTCGGCGGCAAGGCCTCAAAGCGGTAGGCGCCGGGTTGGCTGACCAGGGCGTTGTCGCCGTCCAGCAGCATTGGGAAGTTGGCGAAGCCGTTCATGTTCGACTGGGTGCGCGTCGAGCCGCCTGGCCCTTCGCCGGCGACGGACAACCAGGCGTACGGCCGGTCGTCGGTATCGAACTGGCCGTCGGCGTTGATATCGCGAAAAGCGAAGCACGACATGTTGAGCGAGTTTGCGTTGCCGGTCACCGGAACGGCAGCGGTGCCCTCATCCTCGGCTACCAAGCTGTAGAGGAGCAGCCCGAGCCCCACTACGAGCGACGCTGCGCCAAGCACCGGAAGAACCCCGTAGCGCGTCGGTGCCGCTGTGTGTATCGCCTGCCGGTCTTGATCGCCTGGCTCCGCCTCAGCCACCGTGAGCATCGTAGTGAACTAGCCGTCGCCCGCTTGCTCGCCGTGTGCTTCGGCGGCTCCCAGTGCGTGCACCCGACACCGCTGCAGCGTGCCTGCCCCCACGACCGCTGACCGGCCCAGGCTTCTTGCTGTCGGAGTCCCGATCGCGTCAATTCGGCGATGCGTTGCGGCATGATTGGCACGGTGGCGGTCGAACGTGGCCACAACTTGTGGGGTCGATGTCGGCCGGCAGCTAGCGCGGCCGTCGAAGTGCTCCAGGAGCCCGCGCCCGTGCTCTGGACCGTTGCCTCGCCGAACGATGGTCGCGGCTTTGAGGGCAACGTCGTCCTTGGTGCCGGTGCTGGCGGCTTGATTAGTTAGCAGTCTGGCCGACGGGTTCGTCAGCAAGGGATCCGAGCGGGTTCATGCCAGCGATCGAGATCGCAGCGGCCTCCACGGTGGGGTCGATCGGCATGTTGGCTCTTCGGTCATCGCGCACTGTCTGGATCTCAACAATGGTGCGGAAGCGCGTGGTTTGGTGTCGTCCGTCGATCTCGTCGACGTGCTTGTGCGCTGTGTGGCAGTGAACCACGGTCAGTCGCCACCGAACTACGACGTAGAGTCCTGGCAACGAATGCTGGTGACGAATGTCTCCGCCCGAGCGCTGTTGAGTAGCCGCCTGGAGCGCGCATTGACACAGCGTGGCGGGGCCAGTTTGGTGTCCGTGAGCTCCATCAACGGTGCGTGGCCGTCGAGATGGCCGGACTACGGCGCAAGCAAGGCGGCCCTCGACAAGGTTGCCCGCAAATTCGGCCGCCACTGCGCTCCCCTGGGTGTTCGGCTAAACACCGTCGCTGCGAGCTAGACCGAGGCGACAGAAGTTCCCGCGCTCGATGGCGTCCCCTCCTGTCGCCTCGGTCTAGCTCGCAGCGACGGTGTTTAGCCGAACACCCAGGGGAGC
>JBCBSO010000270.1:0-5973 GCA_039819205.1 Actinomycetota bacterium | reverse complement strand
CATGATCAGCCACATTTCGAGTGGCGACAACGAAGAGTGGTGCGAAGAGGTCACCATCAGCCCCGGCGAGTTCGGCAACGAAAACGGCGAAGAGCCGCTCGTGCGTGGTGAGTGCGGCGTGTCGGTCACCCCCGGCGGCGTGTACAACGTCGATCGCAAGGTCGAGGGCATCCGCCAGAGTGCGCTCGGCGGCATGTGGGATCCGGTGTACTTCAACTTCGGAATCGCCATTCACGGCGCGCTCAACGTGCCGACTACTCCGGCGTCGCACGGGTGCATCCGGGTGCCGCTGTCGATTTCGCCCGACATGAACGGCCTGATCGACTACGGCGACCAGGTGTTCGTGTGGGACGGCGTACAAGAGCCCGAGTTCTACGGCGATCAACCGCCGACCTTCAACTGGCGCGACCCGGACTACTCCACCACGACCACGTCGACCACGACCATCCCCGAAACCACGACCACGGTCGAGGCGCCCGTCACGACCGTGCCGACCGAGACCACGGCGGCCACCACGTCGACACCGACCACGGCGGCCACCACCACGGTGCCGGTGGAAACGACCACTACCACGGTGGCCACACCGACGTCGGCGGACTCCATCGATTCCGGTGACTCCGGCAGTGGCGGTTCGAGCGGTGGGGGTTCGGGCGATGGGTCCGGTGACGGCACCGGTGGGTCCGACGACTCCAGCGGTGACGGCGATGTGCAAGGGTTAACCGCCGACGCTTCCGTCGACGAGTGAGCCCCACCGGCGAGCCACCCGTCGAGTACGACGAGTTCGGGCTGTTTCACGAGAACATCGCCGAATTCAGCCTCGACGTTGTCGACATTCCGCTAGTTGAACGGATCGAGACGCCGCTCCCCGGTTCCGACCGCCAGATCAGCGCGCTGCGCTGGGGTACCGGCCCCATCGAGCGGGTCTTTCTGCACGGTGGCGCCCAAAACGCGCACACGTGGGACACGGTCATCTTGGCGATGGGCGCCCCGGCCCTGGCGATCGACTTGCCGGGTCACGGCCATTCGTCGTGGCGCGACGATGCCGCCTACTCGCCGGCAAATCTGGCCGATGACGTCGCCGTCGCTGTTGCCGCCCTGGCTCCCGAGGCCGCACAGGTTGTCGGGATGTCGCTCGGGGGGCTCACGGCGATGGAGCTGGCGGCACGCCACCCCGTGCTCGTGCGCTCGCTGGTGATGGTCGATGTCACGCCTGGCGTCAATCGCGAGAAGGCCAAGGCGATCATCGACTTCGTCAACGGTCCGCAGTCGTTTCAGCGCTTCGACGATCTGCTCGCGCGCACGATCGAGCACAACCCGACGCGCTCGGAGTCATCGTTACGACGAGGCATCCTGCACAACGCGCACCAGCTGGCCGACGGCTCGTGGGAGTGGCGCTACGACCGTGGCGGGCACCGCCAACGCGACGACGCGGTCGAGGCCCCCGTGGTCGAGCAGCCGAACATGTGGGACGACTTCAGCGCCGTGGCCTGTCCGCTGACCCTGGTGCGTGGCGGGACCTCGCCTGTCGTCGACGACGACGACGTGGCCGAAGCCCGGCGTCGCCAGCCCGACATCGTGGTCCACGTCGTCGACGGTGCCGGCCACAGTGTTCAGGGCGATCGTCCGGTCGAGCTCGCCGCACTCCTGAGCTAGCGCGCCGTCCGGGCGGCGGGAGCCCCTGAATGGGCTGACACCACCGTTACAGGAGGGCGAGGCAGGGTTCGAGGCCGTCGAGCACGCCGGTGCGGAAGGCGTCGATCTTCTCGAACGCGCTACCGATCACGTTCTCCTGCGCGCCCAGGTCGCCGATCAGGATCACCGTTTGGATCGCCTCGTCGAGGTCGCCGGGTGACGCTGACGCTTGACGCTCCGCGGGGCGTGGTTCTGGCAAAAACCCGTTGTCGCCGGGGATCACCGTCTGCACCCATGCGCCGGCCAAACAGTCGTTGGCCAACTCGCGGGCCTCGCCGACGAGCTCACTGCCCAGCGCTTGCTGGACGGCCTCGGCCCACACCACGCCGAGCATGAAACCGACGGCGAAGTCGCCGAGTTGCTCGTTGCGCTGTTCAGCAAGCGGCAGATTGAGCCACACCGTGGACGTTTCGCGGCACAACGCGGCACCGCGCTCGAACGACCCGCTCGGCGCAAGGCAGTCGATTTCCTCCTCGATCGATGCCGCCTCGAGGGTCAACCCATCGAACCCGAAGATCTGATCGTCGAGCTGCACATCCCAATACAGGTTGAGATCCGCGGGCAGGAACTCGAGCAGCTCGCCTTCTTCGAAACCGAGCGGCGCATTGCCGCCGGTCTGCGCGTCTTCGATCGAGCGGAACTCGTTGGGCACCAGTGGCAGCGGATCGTCGAGGATCTCTGCGCACCGCGCCGGACCCTCGAGGAAGCCGACTTGGAATGCCCCCACACGGTCGAATGCCGAGCCGTGGCCGCCGGCTGAGAGTTGGTTGAGGCCGACCGGGTCGGCCACGCGGGTCATCGCCACCAGGCCGGAGCGCACGTCGGCATCGGTGAACACGAGTGTGGTCGCCTCGCCGCGGAAGGCCCGCCCGGCCCATGCGCCAGCGAAGCAGTCGGCCTGCTGTTCGGTACGAATCGTGGCTAACGCCCGGTTGAGCGCACCCGAGCGCAGCTGAATGGCGTGGCCGTACTCGTGGGCCAACACGATGCCGATCGTGCCCGGCCCGAATTCGTTGGCCAGATCGGTCAACAGACTGTCGGGTCCGCTGTCGTACACCACGAAGTCGCCGGCGCCGCAGTAGAAGGCCACGAACTGCTGCACGTCGTCGTAGCTGGTCTCGGGTTCGCCGCACCCCGGGATCGGATCGACGCGTTGCGGGTGGGCCGCAAACACCCCGCCCTCGAGCGAGCGATGCGGGTCGCCGTAAATCGCCGGGTACTGCTCTGACCACCACACTTCGAGATCGGTCATCACGCGCAGCAAGAAGTCGTCCCACTCCTGCGGTGGTGTGCCCTCGCCGAAGTCGATCAGCGTTGGATCGGTGTCCACCTGCGGCACCGACGGCGCCGGCGGCTGGGTTGGCGCAGGGGCCGTGGTTGCGGGCGGCGCTGTGGTGGCGGGGTCGACCACGTCGGTCGTGGGAGCGCTGGTCGGATCGTCGCCCGGGTCGCCTGGCTCCAGCGGCTCGTTCGACCCGCCGGGCGCGGTGGTGGCCGTGGTCGGTTGCTCGACGGGCGCACCGGACCCGATCTGGTCGGCGCGTTCGGTGGCGACCGAACTGGTCACCGAGCATGCGGCCGCAACGAGGGCGAGCACGACGACGGCGATCAGTGCTCGGGGGCGCACCAGGGTGAGCCTATTGGCGATCGTTGGGGCGCTGGCCGCGGCCAGCGGATTTACCGTTGCCACAAACCCGTCGGGTGGATTGCGAGCCGAGCGCGGCCACGCTGCTACGGTCATCGCCGCACACGCCTGCCGCCTCCACGGTGGGCACCACAAGGGGAGAAGAAGGGGGAGGCCGCGCGTGGCATTACTGGAGGTGCAGGACATCACCGTCACCTTCGGCGGCATCGTCGCCCTCGACGGGCTGTCGTTCGAGATCGAAGAGGGCGAGATCCTCGGACTGATCGGTCCGAACGGCGCCGGAAAGACGACGATGTTCAACGTCGTCAGCCGGATCTACGACCCGACCGGCGGGTTGCTGCGATTCGACGGCGACGACTTGCTCAACGTGCCTGCCCACGGCATCGCCGGAAAGGGCATCGCTCGGACGTTCCAGAACCTGGCGCTGTTCCCGACGATGACGTTGCTCCAGAACACGATGACCGGTGCCCACCACCTGGGCAAGGTCGGGTACCCGCAAGCGATGCTCCGTATCGGCGCCGGCAAGGAAGAGAAGGAACTCGCCGCCGATGCGTTCGGCATTCTGTACTCGCTCGGCCTCGCCGAGCTGGCGTTCCGTCCGGCAGCGGGCTTGCCCTTCGGCACGCTCAAGCGCCTCGAACTCGCCCGCGCGTTGGCCTCGCATCCGAAGCTGCTGTTGCTCGACGAGCCTGCGGCGGGACTCACCCACCGAGAAGTTGACGAGCTCGGGCAAACGATCAAGCACATTCGCGACGAATACGGATTGACCGTGCTGCTTGTCGAGCACCACATGGGCATGGTGATGGGCATCTCCGATCGTGTGGTGGCGATGGAGTTCGGCCGCAAGATCTCCGAAGGTCTCCCCGCCGAGGTGCAGAGCGATCCCAAGGTGATTGAGGCGTACTTGGGGACCTCGGCATGAGCGACGCACTGCTCGACGTGACGGGCCTCACCGCCGGGTACGGACCCATCGAGGTGCTCCACGGCCTCGATTTCTCGGTTGCCGACGGCGAGATCGTCGTGATCCTCGGCGCCAACGGCGCCGGCAAGACCACCACGATGCGCGCCCTGTCCGGGATGATCGCACGCAGCGGAACGATCACCTTTGGCGGCCGCTCGATTGGCGGAGCAAAGCCCGACGCGGTGCTGCGCGCCGGGGTGTCGCAGGTCCCGCAGGGTCGTGGCACATTCACCGACCTGTCGGTCGAAGACAACCTGCTGGCCGGTGCGTACACCTTGAAAGGTGGCTCGGCAGACGATCTCGACCGCTGGTACGGGGTGTTCCCCCGCCTGGCCGAGCGCAAAGATCAGAAGGCTGGGTCGCTGTCGGGTGGCGAGCAGCAGATGCTGGCCATCGCTCGAGCGATGATGAATCGGCCGAAGCTCTTGCTGTGTGACGAGCCGAGCCTCGGCCTGGCGCCGATCATCACCCAAGAGCTGTTCCGCGTGCTCGGCGAGCTGCGCGACGAGATGGGCATGTCGCTCCTCATCGTGGAACAGAACGCCGGCCTCTCGCTGCAACTCGCCGACCGGGCCTACGTGCTCGAGACCGGCGACATCGTGGCCACCGGCACCGGCGACGAGTTGCTCGCCGACGACACGATCAAAGAGGCCTACCTCGGGGTGGTCAGCTGATGTCGCTGTTCATCGAACGCATGGTCAACGGCTTGGCCGATGGCGCGATCTACTCGCTGCTGGCGCTCGCCTTGGTGGTGATCTTCCGCTCGACCGGGCAGCTGAACTTCGCCCAGGGCGAGATCGGCACGTTCGGTGCCTTCGTGGTGTCGACCCTCACACTCAGCGGCTGGCCGGTGTGGATCTCGATCGGCGCGGCCATGGTTGTTGGCTTTGCGATCTCCGCCGGCGTGGAACGCATCGTCGTCCGGCCGATCGAACACCGCAACCCGGGGGCGGTGATCGTTGCCCTCATCGGCGTCTTCCTTGCGGTCAACCAGTTGACCGCGATGATCTGGGGTGTCGACGCCCGCGGTCTCCCGAGCGTGTTCCCGGACGACGCCGATGACTTCGTGACCGTCTTTGGCGCTCCACTGCGTATCGCTCGATTGGGGATTCTCGGCATGCTCGCGGTGGTGGTGTTTCTGCTGTGGCTGCTGTTCAACAAGACCAAGATCGGTCTGGCGATGCGCGCGGTGGCCAACAACCAGGAGTCGTCGAATCTCGTCGGCATTCGTGTCGGGGGCATTCTGCTGCTCGGCTGGGGACTGGCCGGAGCGATCGGTGTGCTCGCAGCCGCGATGCTGGCGCCGTCAGCTGGACTGACTGGCACGTTGATGCTCAGTCCGTTCCTGTTGGCTTCCGTGGCCGCCGTGCTCGGTGGTCTCGACTCGCCGCTTGGAGCGGTCGTCGGCGGCCTGTTGATCGGCGTCACCGAAGCGGTCATCGTCGGTTATGTCGATTTCCTCGGCGCCGACATGTTGTTCCCGGTGATGCTCGTGATCCTGCTGGCGGTCCTGCTACTGCGACCTGCCGGGTTGTTCGGCACCGAGCGTGTGGAGCGCGTGTGATGGACCTGCCAATCAGAGTTGACAAGGGTTCGTGGTTGCACTGGCTCGGGCGCGTGCTGCTGTTCGGGGCCTTCGGACTCTTCTTGTTCCGCGCGGTCACCGAATGGACCC
>JBCBSO010000269.1:0-5992 GCA_039819205.1 Actinomycetota bacterium | reverse complement strand
ATTGTCCAGACTGCCCTGGCGCTCCAGCTGACTGAGCAGATCGCCCACGCGCTGATCGATCAACGACACCATGGCGTAGTACTGGCGGGCTCCGGCCAACACGAAGTGGTCGCTCAAGAGCTCGGCGCGCGAGTGGGTGCGCAGCATCTCAAGGTGGTCCGCCCACGCCTCGGTCTCCGGTTGCGGCTCTGGGCGGGCTGTGCGCTCGATCGCCGCGCCGGCGTAGTGCTCGGCCCAGTCCGGGTCGCCCATCAACGGGACGTGCGGTTGGACAAACGAGAGTTGAAGGAACCATGGTCGATCGTTGCGTTGTGCGCCGATCCAGCGTTGCGCCTCGTCGGCAAGAAAGCACGTGAGATCGAGCGCCTGCGGCAGCGGCGAGGTGACCCCGCTCCACTGCTGGTCGCCGCCGCGAAAGTGCGCCAACACCGTCTCTCGGTAGGGCTGCAGCGCATCGTTGTCGCGCAAGAACGCCATGTACGGCGTCTCCCACCCGTCGCCGACGTGCACATAGCGGTCGAACTCCTCGACCACGTGATCGAAGCCAAAGCTGGCGATCCACTCGTCGCTGGGCGGCTGGGAATCGAGCTCCGCACCAACTGGCCACGCCGAGTAGTGCGTCTTGCCGATCGACGCGGTGGTGTAGCCCGCTTGTTGCAATCGCCGCGGGTAGGTGTCCCATTCCGGTCGACAGTCGCCGGCAAAGTTGCCGAGCACGCCATGGTCGGACGGGTACCGACCGGTGAGCAACGAGGCACGGGCCGGTTGACAGATCGGACTCTCGGTCCACGCATGCGCGAAGCGCACGCCCTCGGCCGCTAGGCGGTCGAGATGCGGTGTGACGACGACGTCGTTGCCGGCGCAGCCAAGTACGTCGGCACGGTGTTGGTCGGCATAGACGAACAACAGATTCGGCTGGTCGGTGATCATCGCTCGGTAGCGTTGTCGTGCGGAACGCCCATTCCCAAACGGGCCTCGGTGAGCACGGGCCACGGAATCAGTCCGACTCGTGGGATACGCCGCTGGTCGACGATCTCGAATCCGGATCGCAACAGCCCGTCGCGGAGTCGACGTGGTGGGAGCGCTCGAATCGTGTTGCCGCCGGCGCTGCTCGCAGCGCGGATCATACGGTCGCCGGCGTCGGTGACCGCGGCAACCGACACGATCACCACGTGTCCACCCGGTCGAACGACGTCAGCCAGTCCATCGAGCACCTGCTGCTGGTTCGGGTACCAATGGAACGACTCGGTGCACACGACCGCATCGAAGGTGTTGGCGGGAAACGGAAGGTGCATCGCGTTCGCCTGCAACAGCGTCGCGTCGCCGGCTGGAGCGTGCCGATCGCTGGCCCGCCGAATCATGCCCGCCGAGAGATCGAGGCCGACAACGCGCGACTGCGGGAGGTCATGCACCAAACGCTGGGTGAGTTGACCGGTTCCGCAGCCGAGGTCGAGCAGCACTGCGGGTTGGGTACGCACCAGTCGGCGAGACACTGCGTCGTGCAGCGGACGGTACGTGAGCCGTTGCAGCGTTGGGCTGTCGTAGGTGCGCGACCAACGATCGAACAGCGCTGTCGATGCTCGACCCGTCACGGCCATAGCTTCACAGGCGTTTCGATGTGCGTCCAGGTGTGACGGCGCAGCGCCGATGCAGCGAATCCGTACCCTGACCCCATGCGGTTGCACACGCGCCGGTTTGGCAATCTCAGCGCCCCGCCACTCATCTGCATCGCCGGTTTCGGCGATCACGGCGGCATGTTCGAGCCGCTTGGTTCGACACCACTCGGCGAGCGATACACCGTCGTCGGTGTCGATCTCCCCGGCACCGGACACTCGCCCCCGAGCGCTGCGCCACTTACGCTCGATCGCGCGGCCACACTCGTCGCGACAGAGATCTGTGATGCGGACGCGTCGATCGTCGTCGGCCACTCGGTCGGCTCGATCGTGGCCAGCCTCGCGGCTGGCCAGCTCGACAACCGAGTCACTTCGCTGATCTCGCTCGAAGGGAACCTCACACTCGCCGACGCCTACTTCTCCGGCAGTGCCGCCGACTACGCCGCACCGGCTCGGTTCCACTCCGAGTTCCTCACGCGGCTCGATGCCATCGCCGACGGCGACGCAGCCGTCCGGCGATACCGCGAGCAGGTCGCAACCGCTGATCCACGCTCGATCTGGGAGCTGGGCTGCGACGTCTCGCAGTGGTCTCGCATCCACGACCCCGGCGCGGTACTGACGCAGTCCGCGCCGCACGTGAGCTACCTCTTCAATCCGGACAACATCCCCGCAGAATCCAGCGAGTGGATGCGCCGCAATGAGATCGCCGCCATCCAACTCGACAACGCAAGCCACTGGGCAAGCGTTGATCAGCCCGACCTGGTGGCGAAGGTCATGCTCGACGCGCTCTCGGTCTAGCCGTCGGCCAACGGCGTGCCGGCGAGCAGGGCAACCACGGCGCGCCCATTCGGTTCGTCGGCGGTGATGTCGACCACGACGCGTCCATCGACAACCGTCGTCTCAAGCGTGAGGAATGCGCAGCACGCCGCTTCCCGCTGCGCCAAGTCGCGTGCGTCGGCCTCGAGCCCGGCAGGCAACACGATGCGTGCGCCCGTTGGAAGCGCCTCCGCTGAAATGGCCTGTCCGCGCAGTGTCGCCCATTCGTCGATCTGCCGCTCGGCATCGTTGGCACCAAGGGTGCAGGCCACAGGAATCGGGGTGCGCTCCACGCCGCCAGGTTGCCCGACAGTGACGGCGTCCGTCAATCGGCGGACCGACCTGGCCCGGTCGCCCGGCTCGCTACGTAGGAATGTGAGAGTGATACTCTCACTCGCATGGCCGACTCCGACATCAAGGCGCTCACCGAGAATCTGCCAGCGCCCGACTTCGAGCACACTGCGTTCACCCAGCCTCCACCACTCGCTGAAGCGACGGTAGCGATCGTGACAACCGCATCACTCCATCACCCGGACCAGGACGACTTCGAGCCGATGGATACGAGCTACCGGGTGCTCGACGGGAGTCGACGCGACTACGTGCTGGGCCATTGGAGCCCCAACTTCGACGACACCGGCTTTGCCTACGACATGAACACGGTGTTCCCACTCGATCGCCTCGATGAGCTCGCCGAGCGTGGCGTGATCGGCCGAGTGGCCGAGCAGCACATGGCGTACGCCGGCAACCAATTCGACCTCTCGACGATCCAGATGGACACCGGGCCCGCCGGCGCGAAGTGGCTGAAGCAGCAAGGTGTCGACGTCGTTCTGCTGACACCCGTTTGACCGCTGTGCACGCGTACCGTGAGTACGCTCGCGCACGTCTTCGAGGCCGCCGGTATGACGACCGTGGCCCTCGGTTCGATCCGCAAGCAGATCGAGAGCACCGCTCCCCCGCGTGGGCTGTGGTGCGACTTCCCGCTCGGTCGCCCATTGGGGAAACCAGGCGATCCCGAGTTCCAACACCAGGTACTCAGTGCAGCGTTCGCCCTACTCGATTCGCCCGAGCCGATCGTGTCGCAGTTTCCCGAATCGATCCCCGACGACGGTGAGGAGATGCTCTCCTGCCCGTTGCCCCCGCGTCACGACCCCAATGCGCATCCCGCCGTGGACGAGGCACGTGGCCTGCGCGCGGCCTACGACCGCGGGGTCGAAATATCGAACGGACGCATCGCGGCCGGGCGGGTCGTCGCGGCCGACGATATTCCGGCAGCAATCGAGGCGTTTGCGCGCATCGCCGACGGCTCGCCATGGGCGGAGGCGGGCATCCCCGGACTCCCGATGCGTGTCAGTCAAGACATTCGCGGGTACTACGAGACGGCAGCGCTGGCGATGGTCGATCATGCGCCCGCTGCGTGGGCGGGCGCACGCTGGTTCCTCGATGCAACTGAGGCAGGCAAGGTGTTGATGGCCGCGCGGGCGGAGATGGAGCGCCAAGAGGCACCGCAGCCGATGTGGTTCTATCTCACGCCGGGCGATCGGTGAACGGCGTCGCTCGACGAACATGAGCGAGGCGGCCGGAACCGGCAGCACACATCGCGGCAGGCGAGCCGCGGCCTCGCAGCGACGCACTCGTGCCCTCGATGCGTTTATCGACCTGGTTCTCGAACGCGGCAGCCATCCGCGCCCTGAGGAGGTAGCCGAGCGCGCCGACGTCTCGATCGCCTCGCTCTATCGGTACTTCACCGACCTCGACGAACTGCGCAACGACGCGGTCGCCCGCCTCGCCGAGCGATACCCGGAGCTGTTCGTGATCGACGGCCTTGGCAGCGGCCCCCGCGACGAGCGAATCGCATCGTTCACACGGGCCCGCCTGGCGCTACACGAGACGCTTCACCCGCTCGAGTTGCTCGCTCGGGCAACCGGCCAACGCGATGCCTGCGCCCAGGAGCATGTCGAATCGGTGCGCGCAGCAATGTCCAAGCAGGTCGGCCGGCACTTCGACCTCGAGCTGCAGACGCTCAGCCCGTCCCGGCGCGAGGACGTCGTCGCCACCATTGCTGCCCTCACATCCGTCGAGACGTGGCAGCAATTCCGGCACAGCCACCGCCGCACGCCGACCCAAACGCGGCGAGCGTGGAGTTCGGCAATCGACCTGCTCCTACCCGGCACATGTGACGTCGGTGGCGTCGAGGCCGAGGGGCAGATTGGGTGATCGACGACACCAACACCGCAGCGTGGATCAGGGAAACATCCGACGAACTCGCTGAGATCGCCGCCACCGTTGGGGCCCAGGCCTCCGTTCCGGCATGCCCGGGCTGGACGATGCGCCAGCTCGTCGCCCACGTGATCTCCGGACTCTCCGGTTGGTACACCTACAACCTGACGCACGGCGCCGAACCGCTCGACTACGCCGCGTCGTGGAGCTCGCAGCCAGATCTTCCACCTAACAACGCCGGGCGACTGACACGCCTGGTGGAGTCGGCCGACCGCTTCACTGCGCTGGTCAGCTCGATCGATCTCGATGCACCGTGCTACGTGTTCCAGAGCCGGCGAACCGCTCGGGCCTGGTTGCAGCGGGCGGCAACGGAGACCGCCATCCACCTACGAGACGCGCAGGAGGTGGTTGGCGAGGTCGCCGAGTGGCCACCTGATCGAGCGGCCGCGTCGGTCGACGAGACGCTACGGGTGATGTGGCATGGAGCGCTGCTCCTCCGTGGAGACCTCTCCGGTGTACGCGTCCCCGACGCGCCCATCTCCGTGGTCGCCACCGACCTCGGTCTCATGTGGACGGTGCACAAGGGCGCCGATGACTTCCTCGTCGAACGAACTGAGGCGGCCACGGTCGCCACCGAACACTCGGTCGCAGGTGCGGCCAACGATCTGATCCCGTGACACGCCTGCCGGCCACGACCAACCGATCGCCCACATCTCCCTCGCGTACAGCTCGGTCGTCCTACCCGACGACCGCGTCCGCAAGCGCGTAGATCTGGGCGTGGACGTCCCCACGGTCGGTCGACACCACGGTGACGACGCGCCGGTAGCCGGGACCCTCGAACTCGTCGAGTTGGTTCCAGCGCGCTGGCAGATCACGCGATTCGAGCACCTGCACCTCGACGAGCGGCCCGTGTGGGTCGAGCACGATGCCGGGGAACCCGAGATCGGCGCCCCACCCATCGTGGCGTAGGTTGCCGCGCACGGTGCCGTGCAACCACTCTCCGGTGAGGTCAGCAACGACGTGGTGGTTCGATCGACCGGGCGCCAGTGAGCCGTACGTGGCCAATCGGTGGTCGGCATCACGGTGGCGGCGGACCTGTCTCACGACACGTCGATCAATGCTGCATCGAGGGAGTTCTGAGCGAGTTGTTCGATCCCAGCCAGATCCAGACCGGCCCACGTCCATGCTCGTTCGTACTCGTCGAGCAACGTCGTCTGGAACATCGGTGGATCGTCGCTGCCGAGGGTCACGGTGATGCCTGCCGCGAGCATGTCGGGCAGTGGGTGCGACTCGGGTCCGTCGACGGCATGCAGCGCGAGGTTCGACCCCGGACACACATCGCACGG
>JBCBSO010000268.1:0-6059 GCA_039819205.1 Actinomycetota bacterium | reverse complement strand
GAATCGTGTACGCGACTCGAAGGCGACGGTGAACGTCTCGGCGGCAATGTCGTCGGCACTCGTTGCGCCAACATTGCCGCCGAGACGTTCACCGTCGCCTTCGAGTCGCGTACACGATTCGACACAGGCCACTCGTCGGCGCTGCCGTGGCTGATCGGAATCGCCGTCAACCTCGTTCGGCGCGATCTGCGCACACGCGGGCGGAGCATCGCCGCCTTGGAACGAGCGCATCGGCGTGACACCCCGCCTGCCGCAGCCGATACCGGCGCGGACGAGCGGATCGATGCCGAGGCAGACGCTGCAGCACTGCGCACTGCACTTGTCGATCTTTCTGAGTCCGAGCGCGACGTGTTCCTGCTTGTGGCGTGGGACCAGCTGAGCCCGCACGAGGCGGCGACGGCGCTCGGGATCACCTCCGAGGCCGCACGGACCCGCCTACGCCGCGCCCGGCAGCGGTTGCGGCACCACCTCGACGAACAACAAACGACTTCGACGGAGGTGCGAACCGATGGGTGACTACATCACCGACGACGCACTCGACGCGCTTGCCCGCGACCTGCTTCCACCATCGCCCCGCTCGATCTCGTGGGAGCGAGCGCACCGGGAACGGCTGATCGAACACATCGCCGGCAGCACGAACGGCACGGCGTCCACCCGTGCCGTCGATGGGGCCGCCTCGGTTGTGTCAATCACCGAGACTCGTTCGAAACCACCGCGTCGATCACGGACCCGCCTCGTCACGGCCGGCGTCGCCGCCATCGCAATGCTGTTGCTCGTTGCCGGGCTGGTCGTTGCGCAGCGGAGCACACCAAGCGACCCGGTGCAACCGGTGCTCAACGATCCCGACCAGATCGGTGAGACGGTGACGGTCCCAGCGCCGTCGACCATCGCCGTACCGACGACGCCGTCCCCAGCGGACGAAGCAGCGGTCGACTCGCTCGCCGGGATCGAACTCGACGAACGGGAACAAACGCACTTTGCCACCGATCAGCCAGGATCGGCGCCTGCGGGCTTCGCCGCTGCGGTCGAGGAGGCTCGCAGCTTCCATCAACTCGACATGGGCGACAGCTGTGACGAGGGCGTCGAGTTCGATGCGTCGGTACTCGACGACCCGAGTGTGCGACCAGCCGTGGCGCCGGTCGCCGGGACCACCGTCGACGGCAGTTGCGTCGTCGTTGGCTGGGCATACAACGACCCGATGCTGCTGGAGGGTCTCGACTTCGAGTTACCGACTGATGGGGGCTACACGTTGCAGCCCATCTTCGATGGCGACGGGCAACTCATCCGCTTCTTTGGCCGCGGCCCGTTGTCGATCGCGGAGGCTGCTGAACGGCTGCCGCCCCTCACCGCCGAGGGTGTTCCCGCTAGCGACCGGCAGGGGGCCGGTGCTCAGCTGTTAACCGTGAGCGGAGGCTCCACCCTGCACTTCTCGCTGCTCGGCGATGAGGACGACCCGACGCGTTCGCTGTGCCTCGACCGGAACACACCCGACGGTGGATTCAGCTCGGGGTGTGTGGAGCTGCGTCGGGGACTTGGGCTACTCCACTCCGCCTTCGCCGTGGACGGTGGCACCGTGGTGAGCCTGGTGGTTGATCGTTCCGTCGAGCTCACCACCGACGACGGAGACTGCCAGGCGTTCGACGTGCTGCACGTTGGCGCGGTGTCGTTGTACTCGTGCTTCGTTGAGCGACCGGCGCACGGCATCGACTTCACCATCGACACACCAGAGCGGCGGTGGCGCCTCGGGGTTCCCGTCGTGCACCCGGGGATGAGCGTCGAGGGCTCCCAGCAGCTGATCGATCAAACCCTGGCGGCGCCCGAAGTTGTCGTTGCGGTCGACGAGCGCATCGAGGTCTTCCCCAACCAACCCTGGCAACTCAAGGTTCGCACCCTCGTCACGCCGAACGGCACCGGTATCTGCATCGAGAGCCTCGGCACGATGCAGTCCTGCCAGGTGACCCTTGGCGGCTTCATGCTGCCAGAGATCTTCGGCTACGGCGGGGCGCCGACGCCCTCGGTTGTGGTCGGCTCGAGTGACGAGTTCGAGTCGATCCAGGCGGAGCTGGCGGACGGGCAAGTGGTCACCGCCGACGCGGTCGGCGCTGGAGGACCGTTCTTCGCCGCCTTTGCGTTCTCGGCGAGCAACCCTCCGATATCGGTGCGTGCGCAGACGCCGTTCGGCACGATCGACCTCGATCTCGCCGCCTATGTCGGTGGCGACGCTGACGCGTTCGTTGAAGGAGCCGACTTCTAGCGTCCGAGGCGCTGCGCAACGCCGAATCCGGCGATACCTCGACCCAACCGAACAGTGCGCTGGCGGGTGGGTGGTATGTCATGGTGGCGGTGAACGACGTCGACGAGCTGTTCGAGCGGCACTTTGCACGGCTCGTGCGGTCGCTCGCCGTTGCATTCGACGCCGAGTCGGCAGCCGACGCGGTTCAAGAGGCCTTCATCGCCGCCGATCGCCGGTGGAGCAAGGTGTCTCGCTACGACGACGCCGCGGCGTGGGTGCGGCGAGTCGCGCTGAATCGGCTGCTCAACGGTCGTCGGAATCGCCGTCGACGTCGCGAGATCCTCGATGGGATACGTCCTGTTCCCGACGCCGATCTGTCAGCCGAACTGCTCGATCTGCGAGCGGCGATCGGTCAGCTCGCCGACCGTCAGCGGCTGGCGATCTGCCTGTACTACCTCGGTGGCCTCTCGATCGCGGAGATCGCTGGCGACCTCGACGTCGCTGAAGGCACGGTCAAGTCGAACCTCCATGACGGCCGCACTCGACTTCGTCAGCTGCTGGGAGAAGAGGCTCATGACTGATTGGCCCGAGTCAGCACTCGATCACCTCGCACCACTCGTCGACACCTCGCAGGCGCACGACGACCTCGTTCGTCGCCGCCATCGTCGGCAGCGAATAGCGCGCTCCACGAGCGTGGCAACCGTCGCTGCGCTGGTGGTTGTCGGTGTCGTCGCCCTGGGAGTGTTGGACACGGGAAACGACCCGGGCGAACGAGTTGTGAGCTCCGATGCGACGAGCGGATCGGTGCCCCAGGTCCCCGTCGCACCCACTGAGGTGGACGACGGTGCGCCGGCGACGTCGCTGTTGCCATCGACCACGGCTGCGACACCCGAGTCGACCGTTGCGTCGTTGATGCCGATGGGCGCAACGAGTTCCGATCCACGGTTCCGCCAGAACCAGCTCGACATCAGCAGCGGCATCGATCCAGTCGACCCCGACGTCGGCGTGCTCAGTTTCCGTCTGCAGGTCGGATTCGGTCTCGATGAGCGCACGGGTGTGATCGTTGCGCCCGACCGGACGAGCGACGACGAGATCGCGATCGACGTTGAGTGCCCGATCGATGAGTGTTTCAACGTCCAAGGGAACGATTTCGAGACCCAAACCGACCTGCTGATCACCGCCACGTTCTCCCGTTCCGGTGTCACCGACGGCGAACACGTCGCGCCGTTCGTTCTCGAGCTCGACGACGGAACGACGACAACATTCGATCTGGTCCTGCTGGCTCAATCGGACGACCCCGAACGGCTCGCGGCCCAGATCGCCGAGCCAACCGGTGCGCCGCAACCAGTACAAACGGTGTTCGGCGTCGGCAACTTCGCCTACCACGCAGTTGCCGGGTTCGACTCGATCTGGATCGCCGGAACAGCGTCTCGGACGGTTGCCCGCCTCGATGCCACGTCGGGCGAGCTCATCGCGTTGATCTCCATGAACAACGACCCATCGTCGTCCGGCCCGAACCGGCTCGCTGTCGGTGCCGACGCGATCTACGCGGCCGGTCAGCCGCTGGTCCGCATCGACCCGGTCGACAACACGGTGACCCGGGTCGACGGCGGCATCCGCGCGCTCGGGGTGACCACCGATGGCGACACGGCGTGGGCCGCCGGCTTCGACGGTGTCCAACGTGTTGCACCCGACGGCACGATCACGACCATCGACCTTCCCCAGCGGCGCTGGTTCGACATGGCCTACACCGACGGACTGGTGTGGGTGCTCAACCAACATCGTGGCGGCGGCGAGGTCGTGGCCCTCGACCCGGCGACCGGGGAGACTCGTCATGACATCGCCCTCGATCTCGCCGACAACGAGTTCGCGGTGAGCATCGTCGCCGATGACGACACCGTGGTGGTCGGCACCGACACCACCGGTGGCGGCTGGCGTGCTGGCCGAGTTCTGACGATCGACCCATCCACAGGGTCTCCGACCTCGGCGATCGACCTCGATTCGCGGCCCGAAGGGATCGTGCTCACCCCTCACTACATCTGGACGAGTGGTGCCGTAATCGATCGCAGCGATCTCGCGGTGCTCCTCGACGACCAGGGATTCGGCTTCACCATCACCCGCGGTCCCGACGGATCGATCTGGGGCACGTCGTCCCTACCGAGCACCTTCTCGGCAAGCGGCACG
The DNA here is from genome assembly GCA_039819205.1 of Actinomycetota bacterium. Lineage (GTDB taxonomy): Bacteria > Actinomycetota > Acidimicrobiia > Acidimicrobiales > Ilumatobacteraceae > JABSQH01. The sequence continues at coordinate 1,642 of JBCBSO010000268.1, read as the reverse complement.
GCCGTCAGATGGGCGCCGGGCGAGTACCGCGACGGGCCGCCTGCCGCTCCGGCGGACGAGCAACCAGTCGCGACGAGGGCTGTCTCGGAGCCTGGACCCAACCCGGTGATCGTGCACGAGCCTGGCGAGTTCGACGACGTCGATCCGCGCAGCGAATACGGGCCGCAGGACTGGTCCCGGGTCGGCGAGCAGATTCGCGATGCCCTCCCGAATCGTGACTTCCCGGTGATCCAGACCGCGCCGATCGACATCTATGAACCCGGTACGTACGTGCTCACCGGTGAGGCGCCCGGTACCGGGACGGACCTCACCGGCGTGAGCCTTCCCGTCGAGGCCACAGTGGCGCTCGAGTTCACCATCGACGCCGGCAGTGCCGAGATCACTCGGGAAGGCGACGTGATCCGAGTCGCCATTCCGCTCGTCGTCACCGATGTGCGATGGCCCGTACTGAACGTGTCGGCCTGGCTCCAGTAAGCATTACGTCCTCGCCGCGGCCGCATTGCTCCACGGGTTGCGCGGTGATCCCTCGGGCGTTGGCAACCGTCACCTGGCCGGAGCTGGCACGCTGGTCCAGTGCCCGCTGCCCAGGCCGAGCTGGTGATCTTCGACTGCGACGGCGTGTTGGTCGATAGCGAACGCCTCACCATCGACATCGAGGCACGGGTGCTCACCGACATGGGTTGGGCGATCACCGTTGATGAGATCGTTGAACGGTTCATGGGTCGATCCGACGAGTTGATGCTGAAGGAGATCGCTCGTCGTCTCGGTGCGGACGCTGCGGCCGAGTTCGACGAGGTGAGCACAGCCGAAGTGGTTGCGGCGTTCCGTGATCGCCTGGAACCGATCGAGGGGGTCGCCGAACTTGTGCACGGGCTTCACCAGTCCGGGCGCACGACGTGTGTCGCATCGAGCGGCACCCATCGCAAGATGCGCCTCACGCTCGGCACGACCGGGCTGTACCCGGTGTTCGAGGGTCGCATCTACTCCGCAAGCGAGGTCGACAACGGCAAGCCGGCGCCCGACTTGTTCTTGCACGCCGCGCGCTCGATGAACGTGGAAGCGTCACGAGCGGTGGTAATCGAGGACAGCGTGTCAGGGGTGGCGGCAGCGCAGTCCGCCGGAATGACCTGCTACGGCTTCGCCGGCGGCCTCACGCCGCGACGCCGGTTGGAGGACGCCGGCGCGATCACCTTCGACCACATGTCCGATCTCCCGCTGCTTCTCGACGCAGCGACCTGAGCGATACCGGCGCCAGCCCGGCGCGCCGTGCGTGCGTTCTCGGCGTCGTCGGTTACGGATGCCGCAACCACAGCCACCGAGAAGCATCGTCATGAGAGCCAGTGGGACTACAGCACCGACGACTGGATGATGAACACCTCGCCAGTCGCCGAACACGCCGCAGCCGTCTGCATCACTTCGGCGCTGTCCGTGAACCGCGACACTCCGCCGGCCAGGTAGGAGCCACCACCCGTGTCGATGCGTTCACCGATCGCGATCGTGCGGCTGTTCGGTGTGACGACTGCCTGGAGATCGTCGTTCCACGTCGTACCGAACGGCCACAGAAGCGGCACAAACGAGTCGTCTGCGCCCAGCACGACGCAGCCGTCGACCACACGCAATTCGCCGTTCGCGGCCGCCAACT
>JBCBSO010000267.1:0-6085 GCA_039819205.1 Actinomycetota bacterium | reverse complement strand
AGCCGGTCCGGGTCGTTCGGTGGGATCTCCAGCCGATCACCGCTCGGAACGTTCGGCGAACCGGGCATCACCGAGCGGATCGACGAGCGAGCCGAAGGGCGTGATGATCCCTGACCGCGTGCTCAGCGCCAACCTCGACGCGTGTTGCGAGGCCGCAGAGCTGCGCCCGGGCGACGTGATGGTGTCGTGGTTGCCGCTGTATCACGACATGGGCCTGGTCGGCTTTCTCGCGCTTCCGATGACCAAGGGTGTCGACCTCGTGCAGGCGGCGCCGCAGGACTTCCTTGCGCATCCCGGCAACTGGATGCAGTGGCTGAGCGACTATGGCGGCACCGCCACCGCCGGGCCGAACTTCTCGTGGGTGCTGGCCACCCGTGCGCTCAAGCGGATGAAGGATCTCGACCTGTCGCCGTTGTCGGTTGCGCTCTCGGGTGCCGAACCGGTCGATCCCGACGCCGTCGAGGCCTTTGTCGAGCAGGCCCAACGATTCGGGTTCAATCCAGGTGGCGTGTTTCCCGCGTTCGGCATGGCCGAGGTGGCGATCGGCGGGTCGTTCCCGCCCCGCGGTCGGGGCATGGCGACCGACACCGTCGACCGCATCGTGCTGGAAAGTGAGCGTGTCGCCAAGCCGGTGGACGTCGTCGACGCAGAAGACTTCGCGGTGCAGGCACGGCGACTGCCGCTGCTTGGCCAACCGGTGCCTGGGTTGGAGATGAAGGTCGTCGATCCCGACACCTACGAGGAGCTCCCCGAGCGGCATGTCGGCGAGCTGCTCTTGCGCGGCACGTCGGTCACCCCCGGCTACTACAAGCGGCCCGACGCGACTGCGGCGCTGTTCCGCGACGGGTGGCTGTGCACCGGCGACCTCGCCTACATGCTCGATGGCGAACTCGTGCTCTGCGGCCGGATCAAGGACGTGATCATCGTCGGCGGGCGCAACGTGTTCCCCGAAGACATCGAGCGGGCGATCGGTGGTCTCGACGGCACCCGCGCCCGCACCCTGATCGCCTTCGGCATGGAGGGGTACAAGGGCAAAGAGTCGGTGGTCGTTGTCGCCGAGGTTCGGCCGGCCGGTGTCGAGGGCGGTCTCGAACAGATCCGCGACGAGATCCACCACCGCACGCTGGAGGTGTCGGGACTCCCGCCACGCGACATCATGCTCGTCGAACCGGGCACGCTGCCGAAGACGTCGAGCGGCAAGTTGCAGCGCAGCAAGTGCCGCCAGGACTACCTCGAAGAGACGCTGACGCTCGCCGAGTAGCGCGCGGGCCTATCCGGTCGTGCGGACCGCGCTCTCCATGTCGGCGGCGTCGAACGGCCCAACGGTGGTGTCATCGGCCACGTACCGGTAGAGGGCCACACCGAACACGCCGCGCACAGCACCGGCGAAGACCGCAGCGGCGATCGCCACCACGATGCCAACAACGACCAGCACGGCGCCGCCTGCGAGGCCCGCCGTCGAGTCGGACACAATGAGCGCCACGCCACCGGCGAACGCCAACACGCCGACCAGTGTGACCAGCCCGGCGATGCCGCCGATCACCACGTTGCCGGTGATCTGCTGGCCCCACCGCTGTCGGAAGAGGTGGGCCGAGCGTTTCATCGCGGCGACGGGTCCGATCTGCTCCAGCGCCAACACAGGAACGACGAGGAACGTCACGAGCGACCAGATCGCTCCGCCGATCGCGGCGAGGATGCCGCCCGCGGCGCCAGCTCGGTCACGAATGATCGACAGCACGGCCGAGACGACGACCGAGATCACGGCCCAGCCGGCGATGGCACCGAGGCGACCGTTCGCCGCCTGGCGCGCCGCGACGAGATCTGGTTCGCGACCGTTGAGCGCTTCATCGGCGGCGGCCGCCAGTGCGACGTTGAAGTAGATCACCGAGAACGTCGCCAGGTATGCGCCGATCGCCACGAGCACGCCGCCAGCGACCTGCAACGAGACGTCGGCCTCGTCCACGGCGAGGAGCGCAGCGCCGCCAGCGCCGAACACGAGCATCCACAGCACGGCCGCGAGCCCGCCGTAAATCGGGAAGCGCACGAGTCCCGTATTGGACCGGACCACCGACCACGACTTCTTGGTGAGCTGCCAACCGCGACGCATTCGTTCGAACATGCGATGACGGTATCGGCGGGGGTGTGCCCGGCCTTGAGACCGGTCGGCCGACGGCCTCAGCTGATCAGTGGCGCCAGTGTGCTGCCCAGCAGCTCGACGCGACCCTCGATGTGGCCGTTCGCCGGCATGTTGATGGTGAAGCCGTCAACGCCGGGCACGAGGAACTTGGCGAACTGTTCGCCGACCGTGTCCGGGTCGCCCCAAATGAAGTTCGACGTGAATGCTGCTTGCTGGTCCTCGGGCATCGAGGCGACATCGAGGCCGCGGCGTTCGAAGTAGGCGAACATCTCCGCCTTCGCCTGGTCGGCAGTCGGGGCGATGCACGCCGACTTCTGCCACGACACGGTGAGCTCCGAGCGGTCGCGACCGAGGGCGTCACAGTGTCCGGCGAGTGCATCGAGCTTGCGGTCGATCTCGTCAGGCGCGCAGATGATGTTCGACTCGTCGGCGTACTGCGCGACCATCCGCAACGTCTTGCGTTCGCCGCCACCACCGATCATTACCGGGATCGTGCCGACCGGCGGCGGCTCGTTGATCGCTTCGCTGACCGTGTAGCGCTCTCCATTCAGCGACGGTCGTTCACCCTTGAGCATCGGCAGAATGATCTGGAGTGCCTCTTCGAGCTTCTCGAACCGGTCGGTGAACGTGCCGAACTCGATGCCGAACGAGTCGTGCTCGAGCTCGAACCAACCGGCCCCGATGCCGAGTTGCGCCCGGCCGTTCGACACGATGTCGAGCGTTGTCACCGTCTTCGCCAACACGGCCGGATTGCGGTAGGTGTTGCCGGTGACGAGGGCGCTCAACCGGACGGTGCGTGTCTCTCGGGCAAGCGCCGACAGGAGCGCATAACACTCGAGCATGTACTCGTCGGGATCGCCGAGCATCGGCAGCTGGAAGAAGTGGTCCATCACCAACACGGTGTCGAAGCCGGAACCATCGGCCTCGCGCGCCTGGCTGGCGATCGAATCGAACAGCTCAGCTGGGCCGACGCCCGGGTAGGTGAAGTTGGGGATCTGGTAACCGAGACGGGTCATACCGCGGATTAGAACATTGTTCCAATCCCATGTCAACTCCAACCGAATCCGCCGATGCCATTCTAAGCTCCTCCGACGTGGCACACGGCTGGGACGAGCGACAAGAGCGCACACGCAACGACGTGCTCGATGCGGTCGGCTCGCTGATTGCTGAGGGCGGCGTGGAACACTTGACGATGCGCCGCCTGGCCGAGCGGGCGGGAGTGGCCGTCGCCACCCTGTACAACCAGTTCGGCGATCGCGAGGGCGTCATCGTTGCATACGTCAGTCGCGGTCTCGACGACCTCGAACAGCGCCTCGACGCCGCTCCAGCCGACGACCCGATCGACGCCACGCGAGCGGTGTTCGACGCGCTCGACGCGACGATCGGCGCCGATCCAAGCGTGTGGCAGCCGGTGTTCGCGATGATCAAGTCCGAAGCGGAGCTCGAGGGGCTCGGTGCGGTCGGCGATCGTTTCGCGGCGATCGTCGAACATGATCTGGCCAAGGCCTCGGTCGGTGGCCGGTTCATCGAGATCGAACCGGGCGGCTCGATCGACACCGAGACGTTGGCCTGGCATCTGCTCGGACAGCGGCTGCGCGTGCTCGAGCGGTGGGCGGTCGACGCCATCACGTGGGCGGAGTACCGCGAGATCGGCACGCTGGGGCTCGAGCTCTCGCTCGCTGCGCTGTTGCAGGGCGATGAACGCTTCGCCGCCCTCCGCCGCGCCGGCGTGACGCAGACGCCGTAGCCCTGTGACAGATGGGGTCAGACCCTAACTGTCACAACGCACACGACGGGCTCGCCCGTCAGCACGTGTGTGACAGCTGGGGTCTGACCCCAACTGTCACACACGGCCAGGTCGTTGCGTTACAGCAGGCCCTTGCTTTCGAGCCACTCGGTGGCGACGGCGTCGGACTCGCGGAACTCGATGTCGGTTTCGGTGTTCCAGGCGAGGAGGTCCTCGGTGGTGATCGCCGCGCTCAGCTCGTCGAGCAGCGTCGACAGCTGGTCGCCGTAGGCCTCGAGCACCGTGGTGGTGATGATCGGGGCGATGTTCTGGGCGGGGAACAGACCGAGATCGTCCTCGAGCACGATGAAGCCGTTCTCCGTGATCTGCGGTGCCGTGTCGTTCCAAATCACCGCGTCGACCTCTTCAGCGGCGAGCGCCTCGCCGAGCAGCGGACCGAACTCGAGGGTCACCGTGTCGGCGAACTCGAGGCCGTATTCGTCCGGGTCGGTGAGGCCGATGAAGCATTGCGGGCGCTCGAAGCACTGTGCCGAGGCACCGAACACGTACTCGCCCTGCGGGACCTCCGAGATCGTGGTGATCCCCGCGTCGCCGCGCACGACGAACGCGTCGCCGTCGATCGCGGGTGAGTACTGCAGCACCGTGGCACCGATCTCCTCATACGCCGGAGCGATGATGGCGATGATCTCGTCGGCGTCCGACGATGGCGGTGCGTCGGGCGCCAACGCGGCCGCGGAGCCGCCGATGTAGTCGACGATCAGGTCGAGGTCGCCGTTCTCCAGGCTGGCGATCGCCTCCTGGCGGAACCCGGCGGGTGTCTGAATCTCGACGTCGTAGCCGTTGGCCTGCAGGAACTGGCCGTACACCTCGGCGATGGTTACCGACTCGCTGAAGTCCTGCCCGCGCAGGCGGATCGTTGGACCGTCGGTAGGCGCGCCCGTGGTTGCTGGTGCTGCCGTTGTGTCCGAGGAAGCGGCGGTGGTGTCGGACGCGGCAGCGGTCGTATCCGATGCCGTAGCGGTGGTGTCGCTGGAGTCGTCATCATCGTCACCGCATGCTGCGGCAACAAGTCCGAGTGCGACGACCGGCGCGAGCAGCCGCAGCGCAGTGCTGCGCCGGCGTGATCGATTGGGGGTCATGTGTTTTCTCCTTGTTGTCGGCCGAGTCGGCGCACGCCGTGGGGCAGCGCCAGTCGTTCCAGCAGAACGAACATCAAGCCGGTCACCGCCGCGAGACCACCGATCAAGATGATCCCGCCGATAACCAGGGTGTTGTTGTTCTGCCCAAACCCATCACGAACGTAGCGTCCCAGACCATCGCCACCGAGGAATGCTCGTATCGGCTCGGTCGCCACGACTTGGATCGCGGCCACCCGCACGCCGGTGACGATGACCGAAGCGGCGAGGGCGAACTCCACGGCGCCAAGCACCGATCGCTCGGTATAGCCGAGGGCGCGGGCGGCATCGATCGACTCTTGGGGGACCTGTCTGATGGCGTTGTAGGTGGTGAGGTAGATCGGTACTAGCGCCAGCAACAGCAGCGCGATGAAGATCGGCCACGGTTCGAATCCCCAACCGCGGCGCAGCGACCACGGCAGGAGGAGCGCGGCGATGGCAAACGTGGGGATCGCTCGGCTGATGCTCACGGCCCACGTCGTCGACACTTCGCCCTTGCGGAAGTGCGCCATGATCGCGGCCGCTGGTACGGCGATGAGCGTGGCGACGATCGTGACGGCGGTGCACATCACCACGGTCTCCCACAGCGACGCAAGGATGCCGTTGGGGCCCGTCCACGTGTCGGCATCGAAGAGCCACTCGAACAACCCGATGTCGCGGGGGACCGCTTGCTGTTCGACGGCGGTCGGCAAGTGTCCGATCACGTCGCCGCCTTTCGTCGAGTCCACGGCGTGACCAGCGCGGCGATGCCAAGGAGCATCGCGTCGAGCACGAGGGCGAGGATGATCGAGAGTCCGGCGCCGACGGTCATCGGTGTCCAGAACGTGCGGCTCAAACCGTTGAAGATCAGTCGCCCGAGGCCGCCTTGGCCGATGATCGCCGCGACGGTCACCAACCCGACGGTCGAGACGGTGGCGATGCGGACGCCGGTCATGATGTACGGCATGGCGAGTGGGAGTTCCACGCTGAGCACTCGACGGGTTGGCGTCATTCCCATGCCGTCGGCTGCGGCGCGCACGCTGGACG
>JBCBSO010000266.1:0-6087 GCA_039819205.1 Actinomycetota bacterium | reverse complement strand
ATGCCGTGGTACCACCGCACCGTCCGGAGTGCGGGAGGGCGTTCCACCGACCGACCGCAGTCCTTGACTCGGCGTCGGTGGAACATCACCCAGTCCGAGCCAGCGACGATCTCGCCGTCGACCGCTGGGGCGGCTGCGAACATCCGCTCGCGGGCGGCGGGCACGAAGCTCGGATCCCGGCCGCGGACGCCGAGCTCGGATCCGATGACGTCGATCACGTTCTCTGCGAGGTCGCGCCCGGAGCGTCCCACGTCGAGCGCGCCGGGAGACTCGACGAGCTTTGTCGCTGCGACGCGCAGGAACTCACCTCCCTCGCGGTGCGCGTGGATCGTCGACCAGTCGCCCTTCGCCTTCAGTCGCTCTGGGCCGCGTCGCGCGAGGTCGACCGCACCCTCGACAACTCGTGGCGAGCCGAAGTCGCGGAACTCGGCGGTGGCGACGAGAGTGCCGCGACGCGCGGAGACCGATAGCAGCCTGCCCGCGTCTGCCCCGACACCGATCTTCCACGTCAGCTCCACGTCGGTTCGACGTTGCGGCGGGCGGTCGAGCGTGATCGGACCCGACAGGACGAGTGTGTCGACCACGACGTCGGTGCCGGTCACCACGGTCAGATACCGCTGCCGACCAAGGCTGTTCTGCTCGGTCCGCAGCACGATCAGATCCCCCGACACCTGGGCGTCGATCACCACCGGCGACGAACGGGCCCGGGAGTAGAGCGACGTGCGGCCCCTGATCGCCACGCGCTCGCCCCGTTGTGTGTCAGTGAGGTCCTTGGCGAGGTCGACGTCGAACCACATCGCGACCGGCCGTTTCTCGTCGTCCGGGATCGCCCGGTCCGGACGGAGCGTGAACTTGGGGTTGTCGATCGCCTCGAACACCGCACTCTCGGCTCGTTCGCGGGCGAACACCGCCTCGCGATTCGCTCGCTGCTTGAACGCCGCCGACTTGAGGTCGTCGTCGTGCACCGCGTCTGCCTCGATGTGCACGGACGCGTCCTCCGCGGACGCAGCCTCCGCTTCGGCGATGACGTCGTTCGCCACGAGTCCGAACAACTGGGCGACGGCGAGACGATGAGGGGCCTCTCCATGTGCAGCGAGCGACCACGACCAGCCGTCGGAGTCGTCATCGCGGGCAACGGCCGACAATGTCACGGCCGAGCCGAACTCCGGTGCAACCTCGGCCTCGGGCCGCTTGGACTTACTGCTCGGCAGGATGCGAATGACACCCTCGAGAGCATCGATCTCGGTTGTTTGGGTCGACACAGTGCCGCCCGGCACCAGGACGTCGACCTCTTCGATCGACTCGGGGTCGGCGATGCCGCTCGTCAACGAGATGCGCTCCATGTGCTGTGCCTCTTGAAGGGCTTCTGGCACGAAGTCGGGCCGCACCGCGCAGAACCGCAGGTCGACGCCGGGGCCGAACATCGCACGGACCTGGGGGACGAGCGGGCGGGTCTCGTCGATCGGGAGATAACCGGCCGACGGCACGTCGACGAAACCCCGATCGAGCAGTATTGAGCCCGTCGGCGACACCAAGCCGCCACCCGAGAGCGCCCCGCTGATGCGCTCGCGTAGCTCCGCGAAGCGGGTCGCCGCGATGCCGGACGACTCTTCGAACTCGCCTCGCCCAGCGTTGGGTGCCCAACCGAGCACGCCACCGACCCGCCGCGCCGCAGCCTCCGGCTGCGCCGGGCCGCGCAGCAACGCCGTGAGGAGCTCACCGGCCTCGGCGAGCACGGCACGTTCGTCGGCACACGGGTCGCCCGGTGCGACCGACGGGCCGTCGGGTGTTACCCCGAGCAACTGGCACTGGAACTGCAGCACCTGGGCAAGGAAGACGTCGAGCGGACGCATCGCCATGCGCCACCCCCAATACCGCCGCGGCGACTGCTCGACGAGCTCGCGTCGTGCGATCCAGTTGTCGACCCACGATGTGACGTTGCCCGAGCGATCGAACACGGCGAGGGGCACCTCCTCGCCGTCGACGCCGGTTGCGCCCGAGCACCACACCGAGGTCCGCAGGCCCGCACCGCTGATACGCGATCCGACGATCGACCGCTCGCGTTCGTAGTAGGCCGAAGCGACTCGCGAACGGAGGCTCGTGCGGTCGTCGATCGTCACGCCGAGTTCGGGGTAGGCGAGATCGAGTTGTGCGACACGGAACACGGCCCCCTCGACGGCGAAGGAGCGGTCGGTCTCGGTCGCGCACGCGTCGACGCACAGCTCCCCGAATCGCTCCTCCTCGCCGCACAACGCCTCGGCGGACGACACCGTCAGGAGGTACGCCGGGCGAGGCGCGGTCACCGTGTCCGGCCGATCGTCCGTTTCGTCGGGAGGGCACCGGTCGAAGCCGGGTCGGCCTGCGGCCTTCCGCGTGCTACTCGGAAACGCTGCCGATCGCTGGATCAACTGGTCGATCGACATCGATACGGCTCCGGGGAGGTGAATCACTCGACCCGACTGCGCGACCGCTAACCCACCCGCCACCTCCAGGCTGTCGCCCGCGCCCAACGTCGCCTCGAATCCCTCGACGACGCCGTGGCCAAGCGCACGGTTCGACAGTTCGGTCAACGCCCGTATGTAGCCCTGATCGTGACGGAAGTGTTCAGCCCGCAGGAACTTGCCGTCGAAGTACCACACGCGCGATAGCGGCGTGACCGGGTCGACGACGGACACGCCGGAACGGCCGTCGAGCATCGTGAGCGCGCCCGCCGCCGCCGCTGCGACCGCTCGTGTGGAACCGGCGTCGTCGACCGGGTTTGTGGAAACGGTGGTCATGTCCTACTCCTCTTCCGACGACGGGTCGTCGGTGATCATCAGTGCGGCATCGCTGCCACCGTGCACGACGGGTTCTCCGACGACGCCCGAGAGCACTCTGCCGCTCGCGCCGAGCAGTGGCGCCGGCCCGGCGCCCGCGGCGACGATGCGGATCGGCCGATTTCGCGGGGCCGACCCGAGGCGGAGCACCACGCCGAGTCCGTCGTCGGCGACCTCTGCGCGTACGACGTCGACCGGCGACCAACCGTCGGTATGCATCACGCGCACCTCGAAGGCACTCGCCGTGACGGTCGCGTCGTTGAGCGGGGCGCTGAACGACAGCTCGATGGCGGCGCCCTCGATCGTCGCCGATTCGGCGACGGCCTGCGGGGCGCCGAGGACCACCTCCGCCGGATCGTCGTCCGCCGACTCGGCTCCGTCGCCATCACCGGTGTGGTCCGTGTCCCCGGTGTCGTCGGTGTCGTCCGTTCCGTCGGGTTCGGGCGGCGCGGCGACGCCGCCGTGAGCGTGGCACAGCAGCTCCTGGATCGTGCGGGTTGCCAGGTGCGTCGGACGGACGCCGTTGTCGACGACCGTCGGTCGGTCGTCGTCGTCGACCAGTCGGCCCGTCCGGTCGACGGCCAGCGACAGGTCGGCGAGCGGGATGCACCCGTCACCGTCGAGGGGCAGCCACGACGTCTCGTCGGCCGGGCGCAGTTCGATTGCGTCGGCGGCCGCCAGGCGTCGGAACCACAACAGGCACACGCGTGCGCGCGCGGCGGGGTCGGCGTTGGCGACCGCCGTCAACGCCTCGGCTACCTCGGTGTCGCCGACTGGCTCCTGACCGAAGAACTGGCGGAGGCGCGGCGACCGCACCCGCTCCGGCTCGGCGTGGCCGACGACCAGCCTCGGAAGGCCGCGTTCGACCGCTCGCGAGTAGGCGGTGTCGAAGTTCGAGTTCTCGCACGGTTCGCTGATCGACGGCACAGGTCGCTCGAGGCAACTGTCGTGGCAGAGATCGACGCGGAGCACGAGCCGTCCGGCATCGTCACGCTGCAGCGTCGTCCCGGCGGTGTCCTGTTCTTCCAGCCACCGACCGAGGTCGACGCACATCGCATCGGCGACGTACAGCTCGCGCCCGTGGCCGTCGATGGCAAGCCCGCGAGCGACGCGAATCTCGTTCTCGGCGACGTGCACGCTGACCTCGAGGCCCCAGATCACACCGGGGCCGTGCAGCCAGGCGTTGTGCAACCAGGCCTTCCCGCGGTGGTAGGCCTGGTCTGTTTCCAGGTCGGCGACGCCGAGCAACATCCCGAAGTGGTACCGGTTCGACACGAACGGCTGGCTGGGCAGCACGGCGTGGTCGCAGGCGTCGGCGGCCACCAAGAGGTCGGGAGCGCCCATCAGGCACCTCCCACGAGGGCGGGTTCGAGGCCGAGCTCGCGGCGTGTCCGACCGCTGCTGCCGTCGCCCCGCGAGAACTGACGACGCCGTCGGGTCGATGTCGCCGCCGTCGAGGCCGCGAGCGCTTCGCGTTCGGCTCGATCCCGAGCGACCAGCCACTCGCTTGTCCATGCTGCGTCGGCCTGATCCCACGCATCGGCCAACGCCTGTTCGGCGTCGTCGAGCGCTTGGACGAGCGCCGTCTCGTACGACGAGACGGCCAGCTCTTGGAGCGTCGCCGTGGCGAGCACGAAACCCTCGACGGCGACCCACAGCGTCTCGGGCACCTCGACCTCCCAGTCGTCGAGGATGCCGAGGTGGGCGTCGGTGTGCGCCCCACGCGCCGTGGCGACGGCGGTGGCCAGGGTCCCGTCGTCGGCGATCGCGTTTTCGGCGTCGCCCCAGTCGGGCACCGTGGCCGTCGTTGCCGCCGGATCATCGGCGAGCGCCTTGATGCGTTCTTGGTCGGCGGCGCGTCGGGCCACCTCAAGCGCGGCTAGTGCCCCGGTCAACGCCGCCTCGCTCGCGATCGCCTCGTCGGATCCGGCACGGTCGGCCGGATCGAGTGATTCGGCCTGATTCGTCGACAGGTCGGGATGCAACGTCGCCGCAGCGAGCTCGGCGAGCGCCCAGTCGATGCGATCGGCGGCGCCGGCCACGTGTGCCGCCAGTGCGGCTTCGGCCGCGTCGAGCTCGCGACGACGGTGCTCGACCGGCGCAGTGCGCGGTCGAAGACGCTCGAGCAGGTCGCGTTCGACCGAGGTCAGCTCGGCGAGGTGGGTGGCGGTCGCCCGTTCGCGGGCCAGCGCCTCGTTCGACCGCTCGACGGCCCGCACCCGCAGGTCGGTCGGCAACAGGTCGTCGAGGCGGGCGTCGGCATCGGCGTACGGCGAGCCGGGCGCGGGGTCGAGCGCGCCGCTCGCCTTCTCCCACACCGGCATCGTGCCGTGCCGTGCGGGGAGGTCGGCGCGAAGTGCCGCGGAACGATCGGATCGTGCTGCCGCCCACGCGTGTCGCTCCACGAGCACGCCGCGTCGAGCCGACATCGAGTCTGCGACCCGGCTCAGCGCGCCGACCTCGACGGTTGCCGCCTCGAGGCGCTCCTCGGCCTCGCGCAGCTCCACATCGAGTCTGCCCGCCTCGATGAGCTCGGCTCGGAGGGCGACGACGTGGGTGTCGCCGTCATCGGGACTGTCGATCGCCGCCAGCGCCGCACGGATCGTCGCCTGTCGACCCTGACTGGCCAACAACAAGGCGCGGGCCAGCTCGACGTGCTGGCGCGCTCCGCAGTTCGCGGCCAACTCGTTGCGGGGCAGGTCCTCAGGACCCTGCACGACAGTCGGGTCGTTCGGGTCGGGGCGCTCGACGAACGTGTGCTCGATGTCGGCACGCAAGGCTTCGACATGCGCGCTGACCTCCGCCAGCTGCGCGTCGAGGGCGTCGAGCGCGTCCTGCGCTTTCTGTTCGAGATCGGTCGGCATCTCCTACTCCTTCACTGGATCACTAGGTCAAGACGGTCGGGCGTAGCGGTCGACGAGGTCTCGGACCGGCGCCGTTCGGCGGGAAGCCGGGGAACGACCTGCCCGCCTTGTGGTACTCCTCCTCGACGGCGCACAGCACGTGGTGGTGGCCGATCCGCTCCCGCGCGGACGCGGCGTCGAACGCTGCCGCGAGGGCGGCGTTGCGGATGACCCCACCGGTCACCGGGTAGAGCCGCGCGAGCTGCTCGATGTCGAGGTCGGGGGCGAGCGGCGCCGTGGGTGGAAGGTGGTGGCGCCATATCCGGGCCCGGAGCTCCGCGTCAGGTTCCTCGAACTCGACGATCACGTCGAGGCGGCGGACGAACGCCTCGTCGATGTTCCCGCGCAGGTTCGTCGCGAGCACGACG
>JBCBSO010000265.1:0-6091 GCA_039819205.1 Actinomycetota bacterium | reverse complement strand
CGCAGTGGTCCGCAACCTCGATCTGTACGTGCAGCCAGGCGAAGTCGTCGCCCTACTCGGTCCGAACGGCGCCGGCAAGACCACCACCTTGCTGACCATCTCGGGCATGCTCAAGCCGCTCGACGGAGCGGTGTGGGTGCTCGGCGAACCGGTCGACACTCGCTCTCCGCACAAGAACGCCCGACGCGGCCTGGCCCACGTCGCCGAAGACCGCTCGCTGTTCTTCCAGCTCAGCGTGGAAGAGAACTTGAAGCTCGGCCTGCGCGCCGACGGCGGTGACCGCAAGGCGGCGCTCGACGATGCACTTGATCTGCTCCCTGCACTGAAGCCGCTGCTGACCCGCCGTGCCGGGCTGTTGTCGGGCGGCGAACAACAGATGCTGGCGATGGCCCGAGCGCTGGCCGCTCGCCCAAGGCTCCTCCTCGTCGACGAGATGAGCCTCGGCTTGGCACCGATCATCGTCGAACGGCTGTTGCCGATCGTTCGAGATGTTGCCGCCAACACCGGCGCCGGCGTGTTGATTGTCGAACAACACGTGCACATGGCCCTCGAGGTCGCCGACCGGGCCTACGTGCTCAACCGCGGCCAGCTCGCCATGCAGGGCACCGCAGCCGAGCTGAAGGAGAATAAGGAACTCCTCCTCGCCAGCTACCTCGGCAGCGACGAACTCGACGAGTGAAACGCACCTGTGACAGTTGGGGTCGGACCCCTCGTGTCACAGGTGTGACACGAGGGGTCTGACCCCAACTGTCACAACTCCAAGTCAGCGGGGGACGTCTTTCCAGGGGCCGGCGTCGGCGCGCGGTTCCTTGGGGAGCCCGAGGACGCGCTCGCCGAGGATGTTGCGTTGCACCTCGTCGGATCCGCCGGCGATGCGGTAGCCGGGTGCACCCAACACGTGCTCGCCCCACTCGTAGGTGCCCCACTCCCCCGTGTCGGCGATCAGCTTCGGGCCGAGCACCTGCGACACCACGTCGGACATGGCGCGCATGTTTTCGGTCCACATGATCTTTCCGAGTGATCCCTCCGGACCGGGCGTGCCCGAGCGGGCGAGGTCGGCCGCCCGACGATTGGTCAGTGACTCGACGCGGTGCCGGATGTACATCTCGGTCAGGCGATCGCGAATCAGCGGATCGGCGGCAACACCCGCGTGCGCCGCAGTGCCGAGCAGCTGCTTGAACGACCCGCCCGAGCTGCCGCCACCACCGGCTCCCGAGTCTGAGTGGTCGCGCTCGAATCCGAGGGTGGTGAGCGCCACTTTCCAGCCCTCGCCCACCGGACCGAGGCGCAGCTCGTCGGACACGCGCACGTCGCTGAAGAACACCTCACAGAACGACGACCCGCCGCTCATCTGACGAATCGGTCGCACATCGACGCCCTCGGCATCCATCGGCAGCATGAACGCGGTCATGCCCTTGTGCTTCACCTCATCGGCGTCGGTCCGGGCGATCAGCTCACCGAACTGGCTGAACTGTGCTCCCGAGCTCCACACCTTCTGTCCGTTGATCACCCACTCGTCGCCGTCGCGCACGGCGCGACACGCGAGGCCAGCGAGGTCGGAACCGGCGCCCGGTTCGCTGAACAGCTGGCAGGCGAGCAGATCGCCGCGCAAGAGCGGGCCGATGAATCGCGCCTGCTGCTCGTCGGTGCCGAACACGCGCACGGTGTTGGAGATCAGGTTCGTGGTCACGCCGATCAGCTCGTGACGACCATGCGACTCGTATTGCCGTTCGAGGCGACCATAGGCCCGTGCGTGTCGGCGACTGAGACCCAGTCCACCGTGCTCGACCGGCCACGACACCGCGTGGTACCCGCGCTCGGCTTTCGCTTGCAACCAACCGACGATGCCGGCGAGCAGCTCGCGCTCTTCGTCGAACGACAGGTCGTGAAACACGGCGACATCGAAGTCGCCCTCGCCCCACTGCTGCTCGACCACGCGGTCGGGCCGGCGAGTCGAGTTGGCGTCGAGCCAGGCTTCCGCCTCAGCCAAGAAGTCGTCGACGGTGATGTCGGGATCGACTGTTGGCGGGCCGTCGGTGGTCGTGGCGGCGGCGGTCAGGGCCATAGACCGACGTTACTGAACGAGCGTTCGGAATATCAACGCGTACGCCGCGGCAGCTAGGCCACCATCGCGTCGCAGGTGGCTACGCCACCAACACGGCGCGGTTGCCATCGGTCCACAGCACGGTCAGGGTGCGTTCGGCGATTCGCCACCCGTCGGACGTGCGCACGAGGCGATCGTCGTAGCGCCCGCCGACCACGTAGTTCTTGCCCTCGCTGGCCCCGCGCCGGTGGTGTTGGGCGTGCACGTAGCAGCGGTGCGTCGCCTCATCGCCGTCGACGGCCACCTGGTGGGTGCCAACGATGTGTTGGCTCGCGTCGAGCGGAGCGAGCGCTTCGCGGCAGCGCGCCGCGATTGCACCCACCCCGACGAGACCGCGAGCCTCACCCAGCGTCGCCCTGGCGTCGTCGACGAACACGGTGCGCAAGTCGTCCCAGTTGCGGGTGTCGAGCGCCCAGCAATAGCGAACGGCGACGTCGATGATCGACTGCTCGTCGACGATCCGCTGCACCTCGGCGTCGGGCGACATCAGGTGACGCGGCCAGCCTCGTGGATCTGCCGATTCTCACCAACGTGCATCGGGCTGAGCGACATCCCCGAACTCGTCTGGCCGGCATCGACGACCAGCGTGTGCCCCGACACGTAGCGACCGTCGTCGCTTGCCAGGTACACCGCTGCGGCAGCGATGTCGGCGGGGAACCCGGCGTAGCCGAGCGGCGACATGCGGGCGATGCCCTTGGCGGTGGCTTCGACATCGAGATCGCTGGAGAACACCGACGCGGTCATCGCCGTCGCCGTGTTACCGGGAGCGATTGCGTTCACCCGAATGCCGTGCGGGGCGAGTTCGTTGGCCACCGACTTGGTCAAGCCGATCACCCCGTGCTTGGCCGCGGTGTAGGCGTGCGGGCCGAGACCGCCGACAACACCTGCGGTGCTCGCCGTAGAGATGATCACGCCGGATTCCTCCGGCACCATCACCCGCGCCGCGTGCTTGGTACCGAGGAACACCCCACGCAACAAGATCGACACGGTGTGATCCCACGCTTCTGCTGTGGTCTCGGCGATCGGCCCGACCACCCCGACCACGCCTGCGTTGTTGAACATCACATCGAGCCGGCCGAACTCGTCGACGGCTGCGTCAACCGCGGCAGCGACGTCGTCTTCGCTCGTCACATCGGTGCGCACGAACAGCGCCACGTCGCCGAGCTCGTCGGCCAGCGCCATCCCCGGCTCCTCCTGCAGGTCGGCGACGACGACGCGCGCGCCCTCCTCGACGAAACGGCGTGCCGTGCCCTCGCCAATTCCGCTCGCCGCGCCGGTGACCACCGCCACGGCACCATCGAGCCGGCCGCTCATCGGTGTTCGCTCCACACGGTTGTTCCCCTCGATCCCCTCATGGCGGCGAACCTAGTACCGCTCACGGCAACGGCCCGAGGGCCAGGAGCCGGTCGATGTTGTCGTGAAAGAAGCGAATCCGCCGCTCTTGATCGGGCATGTAGTCGCCGCGGTAGCCACGCGATGCCAAACCCTGTTGCTGACTGGTCCAGATCGCAACGTCCTGGTCGATGCCCGGGCCGCACGACACCTCGCCGACTGCGCCCACCTCGTGTTCCACCTCGTGGTCGAGCGACACCCAGTCGCCCATCGAATTCGACCAGTACTCGTTGTCGCCCTCGGGAAACAGTGTGAGGTACCACATGTCGAACACACACTTGGCCGGATCGGTGGCATGCGGAGTGGCCCGCAGCCAGATGCACCCGTCGGGCTTCATGCTGAAGCTGATGTTGGGAAACACCGTGTAGTGGTAGTGGTCGGTCAGTTGCTCGTCGGAGTACGCCGAGAGGTCGTACCCCTTCGATGCGCCAAGCGCCCGCTTGGCCCGCTGTAGTGCAGTACGCAGGCCGAGGAGATCGTCGCGATAGGGCTCGGGGTCGACGCCCCAGAACTCGAGGTCGGCGCGCAACGCAGCGAACGCCCGCTCGGGGCGTCCGGCGTAGTGCGGGCCCGGCGCTCCACCCGGCATCAGCATTCGCGCATGACCCGATGGGTACATGTCGAACTGGCACCCGCTGTGGTGCTCGTTCATCGCCGGGAGGGTCTGCGGGTGGACGAACGGTAGGTGGTAGCTCTCGTTGAAGTTGTCTTGCACGCACTTCCAGTTGAACTCGCCGTGCAGCGTCACCCAATGGGTGCGATGCATCGCCTCCATGCGGTACACCTCGAGATGGTCGGCGACCGGCTCGAGCCACTCGCGCAGCGGCGGCGCGTTGGGGTCCATGTTGAACCAGATGAAGCCGGCCCACGTGTCCGAGGCAAGCTCGACCAGGTTGCGCACCCCGCACGGGCTGCCCTGAGAGAAGTCGGCTTCGTCGTGCACCCACTCGAGCCGGCCGGCGTCGGTGTACCGCCAGCCGTGGTACGCGCACTGGAACGTGCCGCCCGCAAGCGAGCCGGACTCGTCGTGCAGCAGACGGTTGCCGCGGTGCTGGCACACGTTGTAGAACACGCGCACCGTCTGGTCGGAACCGCGCACGGCAACCACCGACTCACGACCGATCTCGTACGTGACGTAATCGCCGGGCTGTGGAATCTGCTCGACGCGACCCGCCACCTGCCACACCCTGGGCCACAACGCGTCGAACTCGCGGGCGGCGAACTCCGGCGACCAGTAGCGATCACCGGTGATCGGCGACGACGACAGTTCCGGGTCGGGGGCTTTATCGCGCGGGGTTCCCTCGGCCGGCCGCACCGCGACGCGCTTCGTTCCTGCTTGAGCCATCCCAGCGCGTAACCTAATGCACGTTCGGCAAGTCGGGGGGCTTGGAGATGTTCGCGATCACCACCATCACCAGCGGGTTGCTGTGACGCGCTCGCCGATCGACGATCTCGTCCACCGCTACGCCGATGCGGTCGTCCACCGAGATGAAGCTGTGTGGGCCGACACCTGGGCGGCCGACGGGTCGTGGGATCTCGCCGGCACCGAGGTGACCGGCCGAGCAGCGATCGTCGACATGTGGAACGCCGCCATGAATGGCTTCGCTGCCGTCGTGCAGAACGTGACCAACGGAACGTACGAACTCGACGATCGAGCTGGCACCGGAACCGGCCGGTGGTTCGTGATCGAACATTGGGCCCGCACCGACGGCGGGCGGGGCATGCTCCTGGCCCACTACGACGACCGCTACGTCCGCGTCGACGACCAGTGGTGCTTCGCCGCCCGCCGCCTGGTGATGCACTACGCCGGGCCGCCCGACCTGTCGGCACCGTTTCTCAACGCATGGGCCGACCCGCCCAGCGGCCCGTCCTGAACACTGCACATCAAACCCGGAGGGAGCCAACATGACCGCGTATCTCGTGGCCAACTACGACATCACCGACGCCGACGCCTACCTCGAGTACCAAGGCAAGGCCGCGCCACTCCTCGCCGGCGGCGCCAAGCTCTTGGCCCTCGATCCGAACTCCGCGGCCGCCGAGGGCGAACCGGGACACCAGACCGTCGTGATCGAGTACCCCACACGCGAGGCCGCTGAAGCCGCCTACAACTCTGATGAGTACCAGGCGGTGGTCGGCATTCGCCACGGTGCAACCACGAACGGCCGCGCCGTGATCATCGATGGCTTCGAGATGCCCAGCTGACCGGACAGTTTCTGAATGAGCGTTCACCAATAGGTCGCAGCTCGACTACCTTGCCGACAATGGAGACGCACTTCGCCACCATCTGGGAGTCGATCGCCGACGCGGTCCCCGACCACGACGCGGTCGTTCACGGCGACCGACATGTGTCGTGGCGCGACTACGAAGACCGGTCGTCGCGCCTCGCCCAAGCCTTCCTCGACGCCGGCCTCGGCCCCGACTCGAAGGTCGGGATGTTCATGTACAACTGCCCGGAGTACGCCGAGACACAGTTCGCGGCGTTGAAGATCCGGGCCGTTCCGGTGAACGTCAACTACCGGTACCTCGACGACGAGTTGCTGTACCTGCTCGACAACGCCGACGCCGAGGCTGGCATGAAACACGATCGCCTCGGCG
>JBCBSO010000264.1:0-6118 GCA_039819205.1 Actinomycetota bacterium | reverse complement strand
GGTGGTGGACCTCGTTCGTATTGTGCGCTGCGCTGATGGGGTGCGCGGCGAACGGTGCTGGTCAACAAGGTGATACCCGAAGTGTGGATCTCTCAGGCGGGTCAGCCGGGACGACGGATCCAGCTGACACAATGCCAGGGCCTCGTTCGACCGACCTCAGTGGAGCCGAACCGGGCGTGACCGGCGATCTCCATGGACGAGACGGCGGCACCGTGGTCGGCGATCTTGACTTCGCTAGGTGCAGTACTCGACTCTTGTTCGCCGATGCGATCGAGCTTCTCATCAGCGCTCCGTTCGATGACCCCGAGCCCGCGCAGACGCTGAGGCGAATCGTTCCAGCAGTCGACCTTGAGCTCGCTTGGGAGGCACTCCTCGATCTCGTCGATGCCTCACACCGACAAGGCGCTCACCCCGATGAAACGTCAGACCGAGCAGTCCTCGACCTCGGTATCCAAGCACTCCAAGTGATTGACACGCACGTACTCTCAACTCCATGCGACGCCACCGGGTTGCCGGACCCGTTCGGCTGCGGTGCGCTTCTCGAGGACTGCGCTGCACTCCTCGCAAGTGACGCCGTGCCAGAGATCGCTTCCCCAGAGGTCCGCACGGCTCTGTCAACCGCGGCGACAATGTGGGAACCAGTCGCATGCACCGAGATCGAGTGGCGCAGAGTCTGCGACTTGCGTTCCGTTAACGGTCCAGAATCCCGTGCGGAGGTCGACTTCGCCGGCACGAATGACGACCGGGTATTCGCGTGGTCAATCACCGTCTTCAGATAGGTGTAGATCCACCATCCAAGTCAGCGAACCTCGGATTCGGGTATGGGTCCCTCGGTGCACCGTCGAGGCGGACACTCGCGGCGCCGTCCTCCACCCGAGCCGGGAGATTCAACAGGCCATCGGCGAGAATCCGCCGGGGCGACTGGGCATCTGTGTCGCCGCGACGCTGACCGCTGACGCGCGCGGTTGTAGACACCTACTGCCGTGACTTCCGACGGCAACCCCAATACCTCCGGGCACCCGACCGATAACGCGCGATCACCCGCTAGCCGCGAACCAGCTCGGGTACGGCACATCGCGCTCGGGTCGACCCGGGCGATATCAGTGGGCGTCGACGATCGAGGACGAGCTCGGACGCCCGTTCAAGATGCGCGACCTCGTCCTCATCTGGGGGGTTGTTCGGTGTCGACGATTCACGCCAGGGCAGTCCCACCTGTCGGACACGACGATGCGACGACGACCGGTGCCGCCTCCGGGACCAGATGCGGCGCCCGGGCCCGATCGGCGGCCAGCTGCTCCACGGCCTGCTCCAGTCGTTCCGCACTTCCGGCTAGATCGAAGAGCGCTGCAGGCTCGCAGTCGCCCAGTCTGTGCGAGCGGTTGCCAGCACCCGCAACGCGAACACTCTCAAACCGGTCAGATCTCGTCGTGTCATCAGGTTTGGTGGCGGCGATGCGGCCACGTGTTCGCGGTTGTCTCATGGGCTGGGGTGGCGGAACGTGTCAAGGGGTGTGAGACAGGTTTGGTTGGGGTGGGTTGATGGCGGTGATGTCGGGGATTTTGGGTGCGAGGGGTCGTTGTCGGAATCGGTGGGGGTGGTGTTGGTAGGCGTGGTCGAGGACGTGTTGGCGTTGGGCGCGGATGGTGTGGTGGTGGCCGTGGTGGACGCTGGCGGGGGTGTGGTAGCCGATGCCGGAGTGTCGGTGGTTGTGGTTGTAGTGGTCGAAGAAGTTGTCGATGAAGGTGCGGGCGTGGGCGATGCTGGTGAAGCGTTCGGGGAATCGGGGTGTGTGTTTGAGGGTCTTGAACTGGGCTTCGGAGAACGGGTTGTCGTTGGACACGTGAGGTCGGCTGTGTGAACGGGTGACGCCGAGGTCGACGAGGAGTTGAGCGACGGTCTTAGACGTCATTGAGCTGCCGCGGTCGGCGTGCAGGGTGAGCTGGTCGGGGTTGATGTGTTCGGTGGTGGTGCAGGCGGCGATGAGGTCGTGGGCGAGTTGGTCAGATTCGCGTGGGGCGACGAGCCAGCCGATGGCGTAGCGGGACCAGACGTCCAAGATGACGTAGAGGTGGAACCAGGTCCATTTGTGGGGGCCGGCGAGGCGGGTGATGTCCCATGACCAGACTTGGTTGGCGTCGTTGGCGACAAGTTCGGGTTTGACGGTGGCGGGCCGTCGGGCTTGGCGGCGTCGTTCTCGGACCTGGTGGCGTTCACGCAGGATGCGATACATCGTCGACACCGATGCCAGGTAGCGGCCTTCGTCGAGCAGGATCGCCCAGATCTGGGCAGGAGCGAGGTCGCAGAACCGTTCGGAGTTCAACACGTCGACGATCTCGTCGACTTCGGTGTCGGTGAGCGCCCGATGCGAACGGGCCCGTGGTGTCGGTGGGCCGGCGACGGGTGGTGTGCGGTGGCGGCGATAGTGCGTCGCTCGAGACCGACCCAACGCGGCGCATGCTTTCACTCTGGATAGACCAGCATCGACGAGTTCGTCGACGCCGGCATCGAGGATCAAGTCGAGGTGTCGTCGGTGTCCGCGCTCTCGGAGAGCTCTTCCAAGAGCGCCTGCACTTTTCCCTGGACCTCGATGATCGTCTCGGCGCGTGCCAGTTTGCGCTTCAAGCGTTCGTTCTCCGCGCGGAGTTTGTCGATCTCAGCCTTGGTCGGGACCTGGCGGCCACCCGCTGAGGCGCGACCCTCGCTCACGACCAGGGTTCCTTCTCGATGCTGGCGGCGCCAATCGGTGATGATCGACGAGTACAAGCCCTCGCGACGCAACAGCGCACCCTTCTCACCGGATTCCGAGCAACGGTCGTACTCGGCCAGGATCGACAACTTGTACTCGACCGGAAAGACCCGCCGTATGACGCGTTCGCCGTCGACCGCCTTGGGTGAACGCAACGACTTCCGACTCGAAGATGACCCACCGCGTTGAGTCTTACCGACCCGCACCGCACTGTCAGCCGCCCGCTTCTTGCTCACCACTCGCACCACGATCCATCAACACCGAACCCGTCTCACCGATCATGGACACACAGGGGATGACCGTTCCGGACGGTGTGGAGGAGACTCCCGGTGTGGTGGTTCGGTGTTCAGCTTTGACCCTGGGTGTTACCGACCAAGGTGTCTTTCGAGTGACTTGTCGAGCTGGGTGCCGGCCACCACGTTCCGGGAGCCTTGATCGATGAGCGTGACCTGATAGGAGCCTGTTGACGCAGACCCGTCTCTGTGTTGTCCGCTCTTCGATCGTTGTTCCCACCGTTTGGTTCAACCTGTCACGAAGGGAACACACGTCATGATGACAGTCAAGCGTCGCCGTGTCACCGGCGGCTTCGACACCCATGCCGATGTCAACGTCGGGGCGGTGTTCGATTCGATCACTGCTCGTCCGATTGATCGAGCGCGATTCGCAGCGACGGCTGCGGGTTATCAGGCCGCACTCGAGTGGCTGCGCGCTCACGGAGCAGTCGACGCGGTCGGTGTCGAATCGACAGGGTCCTATGGTGCCGGCCTGGCCCGCCACTTGAACAACGCTGGACTGCGGGTGGTGGAGGTCAACCGGCCCGAACCGCTCGATCGACGATTGGACGGCAAAGACGACTTCGTCGACGCGCAAGCCGCAGCTCGAGCCGTGCTGTCAGGACGCGCTCACGCAATCCCGAAGTCCGGCGATGGGCCAGTTGAAGCGATCCGCGCTCGCTGAGCCCGCGGTTGCGTAGCTCAGTCAGCATCGTCATCCACCGTTTCGCGCCCTCACCGCCGGTCGGGCCGATCCACATACCCAACACGTCACGCTCGCCCTCGAGGCTCACCCCGATCGCGACATAGACAGGACGATTCGCGACCTGGGTGTCGCGCACCTTGATCACGATCGCGTCGATCAGCACCACCGGATACATCGCGTCGAGCGGCCGCGATTGCCATGCCTCCATGTCGCCGACGATCTGATCGGTCACCCGACTGATCGTGTCTTTCGAGATGCTCGTGTCGTAGATCTCTTCGAGATGACTACGGATCTCACCGGTCGTGAGTCCCTTCGCGTACAACGAGATGATCTGGCTAGACAGCCCGTCGAGACGGCGTTCGCCCTTCGGCACTAACTTCGGCTCGCACGTCGCGTTGCGGTCCCTAGGCATCGTCACGTCGACCGGGCCGACCTCAGTCGTCACCGTCCGCTGATAGGCCCCATTGCGGGAGTTGCCGGTGTTGCGGCCATCAACCGCGTGACGGTCATAGCCAAGATGGTCGCCCAGCTCAGCCTCCAGGCCAGCGGACAACACCCGCGACAGCAACGCCGGCAACAAGCCGCCATCGCCGGTCAACGCGACACCGTCGGCACGAGCAGCCTCGACAAGTTGACCCGCGATCACCTCAAGCGAATCGTCATCGACAATCTCAGCCGGCAGCAGATCGCCACCATCAGTAGTTTCCTTCTTCATGGTCAGCGTGAGCCTTCCCGACCCACGACAGAATGTCGCGGATCAACAGGCCACACTCACTTACACAACCGATCGGACAGGCCCCCTGCCGCAGCTTCCGTCACGGAGGGCCGTAGAGGGCCGTCGGTCAGCGACGACGCGGCCACTTGTTGGGGAGCCGTGTCCCGCTCGGCACGGAGGCGACTCGTGGAGTCATCGATCGGTGGGTCCGCTCCTCGCCGCTGGGCCGAACCCAATAGCGTCGTGATGCAACAACCTGTTACAGTATGGCTCTACTTTGTTGGCTGGCCACAAGTAGCAGGAACTATTGATGGATCCGAAAGGCTCACGTCCAACTACTCCGACGTTCTGGCGCCTGGCATCGACTGCAACGCCTGTCGGACCGACCCGCGACCGAGGCGGCGGCGAAGTCTGCTTCGGCTTGGAAATGATGGCCGCTTGGACGAGACAATCATGACCCTAATCACGGAGGGCGCGGCTCATCGCCTCGCCGACGATCTGGGCCTCTTCGGCGAACCGGCCTTTGAGCACCGGTCATTCATGTTGGACATCTCGCGTGATCGTGTGCCGACACAGGAGACGCTGAAGTGGCTGATCGATCTGCTCGCAACGCTGAGATACACAGAGCTGCAGCTCTATGTCGAGCACACATTCTCGTTCAGGGGGCACCGGACTGTCTGGGGATCGGCCAGCCCGATAACGCACTCCGAGGTCGCCGAGCTCGTCAGCTACGGGCGAGAACGTGGACTCGAGCTGGTTGCGAATCTGAACACGTTCGGGCATATGGAGCGTTGGCTGGCGCACCCGAGTTACCGCGAGCGCGCAGAGTGCCCCGAGGGTCCCCCACAACACCTGCGTTCGATCGTGCCTGGTCCAGCGTGTCTCGCTCCGACGGATGAGAACGCGCGCTTCGCCGTCGAACTCAGTCGGGAACTAGTCACCGCTACGCGCGGCCAACGGTTGATGATCGGCGGCGATGAGCCCTTCGAACTTGGATTCGGTCGTGCATCTGCCGAGGTCGGTCGGGTCGGTCGGGACGCGGTGTATCGGACCCACCTCGGCCGAATTCTGCGGCCCTTGATCGATGACGGCTTTGAGGTCCTCTTCTGGGGTGATCAGTTCCGGACCGACGCGGCATCGATCGAGTGGATTCCCGAGGGCGCGACGGTTGTTATCTGGCACTACGAAGCGCCGCAGGACGAAGGGCAAGGTGTCGACGGGCTCCCCGATGACATTAAGGAGTTTCTGGGCTACCCGGGGGACGGTCATCTCGGTTTCGCCGCACACGCGCGACTCGCCCTCGACAGCAACAAGACTGTTTGGCTCGCCTGCGGTACGTCGTCGTGGAACTCATTCGTCGGACGAAACGACAACGCCGCTCGGAACATCGACGACGCAGCGACGGTCGGAGCAGATCGTGGCGCTCGGGGACTGATGCTCACCGACTGGGGAGACAACGGCCATTGGCAACCACTGGTCGTCTCGCTGCCATCCATCGTGCGCGCCGCGGTCGCGGGTTGGAACGGGCGGGCTGTGAGCCCCGACGTCGACATCGGTGGAGCGATCGACGTGTTGCTGTCGGCGCCCGCGGGCACCGGCGCGCTCCACACGAGCGTCTGGTCGCCGTCGAGCGCGTCGACCTCCAGACGGTCGGCGTCGGGCGTGAGCCGGCCGACCAC
>JBCBSO010000263.1:0-6121 GCA_039819205.1 Actinomycetota bacterium | reverse complement strand
CGTCGGCGTAGGCCAACTGCGACATCACGAGGCGACCCTCCTCGGCACGGATCGCCGCCGTGTACTGCTTGTTGCGCATCACGAACCGACCGATCGCCACCCGTCCGCTCGACTCGAGCGCACGGGCGAGCAGCACGTAGGGCTTTGGCGGTCCGTCGGGCGCCAGGTAGTAGGCGGTTTCGTAATACACGGGATCGATCTCGGTGAGGTCGACGAACTCCTGTAGATCGATCATCTTCGTGGCCACCGGCATGAACGGCTCGAGTTCGTCAGGATCGACCACCACGTAGCGGCCCTTGGCGATTTCGTAGCCCTTCACGATGTGGTCCTCGCCGACCTCGTCGCCGGTTTCGGCATTAACTTTGCGATACCGAATCCGGGCCATGTTGCGCTCGTCGAGCTGGTTGAACGAGACGCTCTGGCGACGCACTGCGTGGTACAGCTTGACCGGGATCGCCACCAACCCGAACGAGATCGTGCCGCTCCACACCGGACGTGCCATAGGGAAAGTCAAGCACAACATGTTCGGGCTCGGACGCCCTTCATCCGGGCTCGGTCGGCCTGGCGGCCTCTTCCTCGCCTTCCGTGCTCGCGCCCATGGCGCTCGCCCGCCTGCGTCCGAGCACGTGTTCAGTAGTTGCCGGATGGCCCGCGCACCGGCCAGGCGGGCGACCGGAGCCTCAGCGCAGGGAGCTCGGGAGGCGAGGGAAAGGCCGCCAGGCCGACCGAGCCCAATCAGGAAGGCGGTCAGGCCGAGCGAATGATTACGACAGCACGGCGCGGGCGACGATGTCCATGCCAAAGCCGGTGAGGATCGCCAGATACAGCAGTCCGGTGGCGGCCATCACCGCGGAGTAGTAGCGCTCGCGCAGGGCCGCCTTGGTCACGAACACGAGCACGATCGTGGTCACGGCGCATGCGGCCCACATCCAGCCGAGCATCCCGCCCCAGCCATCGTCGACCTCGCCGGTGAACACGGCGATCATGCCAGTGGGTAGCAGCATCACGATCACCTCGAGCGGCCACAGCCACGCCACGGCGGTGACGATCTCGTTGAGCAACCGCCGGGGCAGGCCCGGCTGTACCAGGTACCAGTGACCGAGCAACATGGCATCGCTGATCGCACCGATGAACGCGGCGCCCACGAGGGTGCGCAGGATCGCCACGGTGGTGTTTCCGCCGGCGTCGACAGCTGCGCCGATGAGTCCGATCGCGCCGATCACCACCGGTAGCAGATCGAGCCGGGGGTCGAACTCGCGCGCGCGAAAGCCGGTCGCTGGCGCATCGTCCGCAGGCGGTGGATCAACCGAACGATCGATGCCCGTCATCGCCGCGACCCGCTCGGAGCGGCGGTCGAACTCCGCCTGTTGACCCTGCACACCGGCTCGGCGTTGCGCCACAGATATGGCGAGCACGGCGACACAGGTCACCGCGACGCCGAGCGACGCCAGA
The DNA here is from genome assembly GCA_039819205.1 of Actinomycetota bacterium. GTDB lineage: Bacteria > Actinomycetota > Acidimicrobiia > Acidimicrobiales > Ilumatobacteraceae > JABSQH01. Next base: position 4,669 of record JBCBSO010000263.1, on the reverse strand, counting down.
TCGCGGGCTGGCGCAAACCCGATAAACAGTCCGGCGGCGAAGGCACCAGCGGCGAAACAGGCATACACGCCGCGCAACAGCCACCCATAACCAAGGCCGACAACGCGGCGCCGCGTGGTGAACCAGCAGAACAACATCCCGCCCGCAGCCCACTGCAGGAGCACGGTCGCTGCGTCGAGCCTGATCACGCAGTGGAAGGGTAACGCCGTAGCCTGAGCCCGCCATGGTGCCGCCCCTCCCCCATCGTCGTCGCCGTCCTGCAGCGCGAGCAGCACTCGTTGCGGCCGTCGGCGGGCTCGTCCTCAGCGCATGTTTCACCGGCGAGCGGCCGTCGTTCGAAGACGAAGTGCCACTCGACGAGCCGACCGGCAGCGCCGAGGTCGACGAGGTGCTGACGTTGCTCGATTCGGTCGATGTCGCCACGTTCTCGGCCGACTACGAGATCCTCACCAAGTTCGGCGGCCTGGAGTCGACCGCCACGGTGGTACAGGCCGACGACGGCCGACGATCGATCACGGTGAACGACATCCGCTTTCTGATCAACACCGGCACCGATTCGACCTGCGACCTCGTCGCCGACACCTGCGAAGCAACGATCAACGATGCGCGCATCAGCGACACCCTGCTGAGCCACAACTTCTATGCAGACAGCTTCGCCCAGCGGCTGCGAGTCGACGCCAACCGGCGCGTCGGCGATCCGCGGGGATACCGGATCACGCAGGCTGGCCAGCAAGCGACGTGCGTCGAGGTGCCGGTGAGTGGCGGGTCGGTCAACTACTGCGCGCTCGACAACGGACCGCTCGCGCGGTACGACGGCGCGGATCAGTTCATCGAGATGGTGGCCATCGGCACCGAGATCGACGAAGCCGCCTTCGAAACCAGCTGACCGGTAAGCGAAACGGCTCCCCGTGAGCCGCTTGCCCTACGAGAAGGTCAACGTGTTGCCTCAGATGCAGGCGAGGTTGTGGTCGCTGGTGTTCATCCGACGCGGACCATCGGCGGTGGCCACCACGATGTCTTCCAGACGCATCCCCCATCGACCGGACACATAGATCCCGGGTTCGACGCTGAATGCATGACCCGGTGCGAGCGGCGTGGTGTTGCCCTCGACGATGTAGGGATCCTCGTGTTCTTCCATCCCGATCCCGTGACCGGTGCGATGGATGAAGTACTCGCCGAAGCCGGCATCGGCGATCACACCGCGGGCGGCGCGGTCCACGTCCTCGCAGGCCGTACCGACTGTTGCCGCCTCGACCGCCTCCTGCTGTGCAGCGTGTAGCACTGCGTAGGCCTCGGCGACGTCGGGCGCCGAGCGCTCGATGTCACCGGTAAACACGCACCGCGTGGTGTCGGAGCAGTAGCCCGCCATCGTGCCGCCAAAGTCGCACAACACGATCTCGTCGGCGCCGATCACTCGGTCGCCAGCATGGTGGTGCGGGCTCGCCGCGTTCGGACCCGACGCCACGATCGCGAAGTTGACCACGTCGTGGCCCTCTTCCACGATGCGCCGACCCAAGTGCGCCGACACCTCGGCCTCGGTACGCCCGACGACTGGAATCTCTCCCCGCTGCAGCTCTCCGGCGATGCGGTCGACCGCCGCTCCCGCCGCGGCCAGCGCGGCGACTTCGGCGTCGTCCTTCACGATCCGCAGCGCGCCAACCACATCGGTCGCTCGGGTGTAGCGCGCTCCCGGAAGTTGGGGCAACAGCTCCACGAGGAACCGCGCCCACATCTGATCTCCGACCGCCACTGTGCGGGCGCCGGCAGCAAGGTCGGCAACAACGGCCGTCGGGTCCTCGGTCTCGCCCCAGGGGCGCATTGTGAACACCCCGGGCTGTTCCACGACGCGCGCCGCCTCCAGCGCGGGGATCAGCAACGTGGCATCACCGTCGGCGGGGACAACGAGCGCAGTCAGCCGTTCGAGCGGCATTGCGTGGTAGCCGGTGAGGTACGGCAGGTCGTGTCCCACCGACACGACCAGCGCGTCGACGCCCTGCTCGCCCATCGCGGCGCGCACCTTGCCGAGACGATCGAGATACACCGCGGTGTCAAACGGCTGACTCATCACCCCATTGTGCATCTCCCATCCGAAATTGTGTCGAAATCAGGCGCGAGGCGCCGGAAATCCCCGGTATTTCGGCGAGTGCCGACCCGCCTCGCCGAACTGTGTGCGAAATCCGGCGCGAGGCGCCGGAAATCCCCGGTTTTTCGGAGTGAACGTCAGTGGACGGCGGCGAGGGCGCGTTCGGTGGCCGCGACGTAGCCGCCACCGAACTTGATGGCATGCACGGTGAGCGGCGCCAGCTGGTGCAGGGGAATCCGGTCGGCCCAGCCATCGGCGAGCGGGAACGCTTCGTCGTAGGCGGCGAACGCCTCGTCGCCAAACCCGCCGAACAGACGCATCATGGCCAAGTCGAACTCGCGATGTCCACCGTGCGCAGCGGGATCGATCAGCCAGCTCTGTCCACCCCGATCGACCAGCCGATTACCCGCCCACAGATCGCCGTGCAACCGGGCGGGCAGCTCCGACGGCCCACCCACATCGTCGAGTCGCGTTGTCAGGTCGACGAGACCCGCACACGTCGACTCGGGGAGCGCCCCCTGATCGTGCGCCAGCCGCGCCAGCGGTAACAACCGGTTGTGCGCGTAGAACTCCACCCACGTGTCGCACGGCTCGTTTGGCAGCCGGCGGCTGCCGGTCGTCCGCCGATCCGTGCGCCCAAACGACGGCGCGCCGGCTCGATGGAGGGCCGCGAGCCCGACACCGAGCGCGGCCTCACCGTCGGCGCTGCTGCGTCCAACACCTTCGTCGATCCACTCCAACACCAGGTACCCAGCGCCGGATGCGAGCACCTCCGGCACCGGGAGTGCCGCAGCGGCGCGCAACCACTCGAGCCCTGCCGCCTCGGTCTCGAAGAACGCTGGCGGGGGGTCGCGGTGCGTCTTCGCGAACACGCGGCCGCCATCGTCGAGATCCACGGCGAACGATTCGGCGACATCCCCGCCACCAAGCCGGGCACTGCCGACTACGGCGACGCCAACTGCCTCGGCAACCCGTTGCTCCAGCCACTCGCGCATCCCTGCCAGTTTGGCCGCACACCACTGCCGATTTGGCCCCACGCCCAGCGAGGAAGTGCCCGCCCAAGAGCACGACGCTCTCGGTCGGGAATGCGCGGACCTTCGCAGTCGTTGACTCCTGCATGACCTCCCCCCAGGCCGAGTCCTCGCCCGCCATGCAGATCACGCTGTACTGGCGTCCCGGGTGCGGATTCTGCTCTGGCCTGCAACGAGGCCTCGACCGACTGGGCATCGAGCGCGTGGAACGCAACATCTGGGACGACCCCAACGATGCCGCTGTGGTCCGCCACTACGCCAACGGGAACGAAACGGTCCCCACCGTCGTCGTCGGCGGGCACGGCTTCGTCAACCCGTCGGCAAACGAACTGGCCGGGTGGCTGGCCGAAAACGAGCCGCATCTGCTGCCCGTCGACTTCGAGCCGCCACAGCCGGGCACCGTCGGACGGCTGATGCAACGCGTCCTCGGCGGCTGACGGCGACGCCAACCACGATCCTTAGGCCGACCACGATCCTCGAAGCAGGCCTCGGACCCTCCACCCGCCCGAGCGGTACCATCAAATTCATGAGCCAGTCAACGGGCCCCTCCCTCGAGGGCACCGAGATCGTCGACTCCGTGATCGACCTCATCGGTAACACGCCACTCGTGCGAATGAAGCGGATTAGCGAGCTCGAGGACATCCAGTGCACGCTGGCGATGAAGCACGAGGTGACCAACCCGGGAGGCTCGTCGAAAGACCGGCCAGCACTCGAGATGATCCTCGCCGCCGAAGCGTCCGGCGAGCTGCAACCCGGCGGCACCATCGTCGAGCCGACGAGCGGGAACACCGGCGTCGGTCTGGCAATCGTGGCCGCCCAGCGCGGCTACAAGTGCGTGTTCGTGATGACCGACAAGGTCGCCCCCGAAAAGATCGACCTGCTCAAGGCGTACGGCGCCGAGGTGGTCGTCTGCCCGGTCGCCGTCGAGCCCGACGACCCCCAGAGCTATTACTCGGTGGCCGAGCGGCTGACCAACGAACTCGGCGCGTTCCGGCCGAACCAGTACCACAACCCGCACAATCCGGAGGCTCACGTGAAGACCACGGGCCCCGAGCTGTGGCGGCAGACCGCCGGGCGGATTACCCACTTCGTCGCCGGGGCCGGCACCTGCGGATCGATCACCGGCGTCGGTCGGTACCTCAAGTCGATGAACCCCGACGTGAAGATCATCGCCGCCGACCCGGAAGGTTCGGTGTTCTCCGGCGGATCTGGGCGGCCGTACCTCGTGGAGGGTGTCGGTGAAGACTTCTTCCCAGCGGCGTGGGAGCCCGAGCTCCTCGACGACATCATCGCCATCAGCGACGAAGAGAGCTTCAAGACGGCCCGCTACGTCAGCGAAGCCGAAGGCATCCTCATCGGTGGCTCCGGCGGTATGGCCGTGGCCGCAGCAATCAAGGTCGCCAAACAAGCGGGGCCCGACGACATCGTTGTGGTGTTCAACCCCGACTCGGGCAGGGGCTACCTGTCGCGCATCTTCAACGACGACTGGATGGCCAACTTTGGGTTTCTCGTCGAATGCGACCAGTGCGTCGGCGCGGTCCTCGACACGCGCAAC